>JBMLPO010000122.1:0-18577 GCA_049242065.1 Bacteroidia bacterium | reverse complement strand
AATGCTCCTACTGCATTACAATTAGCAAACAGCTCTATAAATGAAGGTTTGTCTATCAATACTATTGTTGGTAGCTTTAGTTCAACTGATAATGATGCTGGTGAAACATTTACATATTCTTTGGTAAATGGAATGGGAGGCACTGATAACAATAATTTCAATATTTCAGGGAATTCACTTCGTACCAATATTGTATTAAACTATACAAACAAAACAAGCCACAATATCAGGGTAAGAACTAGTGATGCAAATGGATGTTATTTCGAACAAACATTTACTATAACAGTAAATGATGTAAACACTGCACCAACAGAAATATTTATTAGCGACTCTACCGTAAATGAAAACAGTCCGGCCTTAACAGTCATTGGCTCATTTTCAACTTTAGACAATGATATAAACGACTCTTACACATACACACTTGTAAGTGGAACAGGAAGTACAAACAATTCCAGCTTCAATATCAATGGAACTAATTTAAGAACTACTTCTATCTTTAATCAAGAAATAAAATCAAGTTACAGCATAAGGGTAAGGGTAACAGACGGAGCCTCAAATACATTTGAAAGAATATTTACCATTTTAGTTGATGATGTAAATGATTTCCCTACAGATATAAAAATCAATAACAATGGAAGTGGAACTAATTTCGCGGAAAACAAAGCGCTTGGTTCTTTAGTTGGCTATCTTTCAACTACTGATGAGGATTTAAATAACACATTTACATATTCTTTTGTAGATGTGAGCGGGAATAATAACAGTGATTTTTCTATTGTAGGTTCACAACTGAGAACCAATAATCTATTTGATTACGAAACGCGTCAGAATTATGTAGTGTTCGTACAAACCAATGATGGAATGGGTGGATCATTTACAAAACAATTACTACTGCAGGTGGTGGATAGTAATGATGCACCTAATTCTATTAATTTAACTAATACTAGCATAAGTGAAAATCTCCTCACAAATACCTTTGTTGCCAAACTATCAGCAAATGATCCTGATGTTTCATCAATTCACTCATTTAGTTTAGTTAACGGAACGGGAAGTAGTGGTAATTCAAATTTTACAATTAGAAATGACAGCTTATTTAGTAATACTTCATTTGATTATGAAACTATAACAAGTTACAGCATTCGTTTAAATGTAAGTGATGGAATGGGTGGCGCTTATCAACAAGCCTTTCCAATAAATGTATTGAATTCAAATGATACACCTTCTGATATCAATATAAATAGTAATCAGATAGCAGAAAATGTATCCACCAATACGGTAATTGGGTCGTTGTCTACAGCCGACCAAGACGCAAATAACACATTCATATATACTTTAGTTTCAGGTTCCGGCTCTGCAGATAATTCTGCTTTTAACATTTCAGGTAACAATTTAAGATCATCATCATCATTCGATTTTGAAACAAAAAGTTCTTATTCAATTCGTTTAAGGAGTACAGATAATGGAGGAGCTTACTTTGAAAAAATCGTTAATATTCAAGTAACTGATGTCATTGATGCACCAACCAATATTTTAATAAGTAATGATACTATAAACGAAAATCTATCGAGTAATACCTTGATAGGAAATTTAACTGGAGTAAGTCAAGACGCTTCACCATCATTTAGCTTCAGTTTTGATAATAATATGCCGGGCAATGATAATAGTAGCTTTGTTTTGGTTGGTAATCAATTACGCAGTAATTCAACATTCAACTTTGAAAGTAAAAGTATATACACCATCTATATCACTGCAAGTTCGGGAGCTAGTAGCACATTCACCAAATTGATTCAAATATTTATTCGTAACCAAAATGATGCACCAACAGACATTTCACTGAGTTTTAATACCATTAGAGAAAACAGACCAAGTGCTTCATTCATTGGAATTTTCTCAAGTTCAGATGCTGATGTAAATAGCACTTTTAGTTATTCATTAGTGAATGGAATAGGTGCTACAGATAATGTAAGTTTTTTTGTAAGAAATGATAGTTTGTTTACCGCAACTTTATTAGACTTTGAAACTAAAAATAGTTATTCTATACGCACACAAACAACCGATAATGGTAATCAATCCTTTCAAAAGGCATTCACCATTATGGTTAGTGACAGTAATGATGCACCAACTAGTTTAAGCCTAAGTACTAATGCTTTAAACGAGAATTTGACTGCAGGCTCAGTTATTGCAAATATTAGCACGGTTGATTCTGATGCGGGACAATCACACACATACTCATTGGTGGGTGGATTAGGATCAGACAATAACAATATGTTTAATATTGTAGGTAACCAGTTAAGATCAAGTACTAGTTTTAACTATGAAGTTAAAAGTACCTACAAGATTAGAATTCAAACAAACGATGGAAATGGCGGTACGAAATCTGATACCTTTTCTATCTATATTTTAAATGCAAATGATGTACCAAGTGCTATTTCATTGAGCAATGATGCTATTGTTGAAAACAGGGCCTTAAATAGTTTTGTTGGAAACTTAAATACCACAGATGAAGATGCAGGTAACTTCTTTGTTTACTCATTCTTGAACATTGCTGGAAACGATAATGCATCCTTCTATATTAATGGAAACCAATTGAGAACAAATGCTCAATTTGATTTTGAAAACAAACAAATATATACAGTATTCATTCAAACCAGTGATGGAGTAAGCACCTTCTCAAAACAGTTTGTAATTAATATTCAAGACAGCAATGATGCTCCCACTAATATTGTATTAAGTAACAATACAGTTAGTGAGAACTTAACAACCAATTCATTCATTGGCATGTTGTACAGCACAGATGTTGATGTAAATAATACATTTAATTATACTTTAGTTTCTGGTAATGGTTCCACAAATAATAGTGATTTTATTGTTAGAAACGATAGTCTTCTAACAGGCCGAACCTTTAATTTTGAAAACAAATCAAGCTACAGTATCAGATTAAGAACTACAGATAATGGTAGCTTATTTTATGAAAAAATATTTCAAATCATAATCAATGATGCGAATGATGTGCCATCTGATATTAGTTTAAGTGCGAATGAAATTACTGAAAATCGATCATCACGAACCTATATTGGGGTATTTAACACATCAGACCAAGACCCTACAAATAATTTTAGCTATTCATTGAGTTCTGGAGCTGGTGACACAGACAATGCCGCGTTTGTTCTAATTGGAAACGAATTGCGCTCTAATAGAATATTCAATTATGAAAATAAAAGTGCTTATTCAATTCGTGTACAAAGCAATGACGGAAATGGTGGATACATTGAAAAGATATTTAGCATTCTGATTTCAGATAGTAATGACGCTCCGAGCAATATATTATTGGGTACACAAATTATTGCTGAAAATATGCCAATTGCAAGTAAGGTATGTGATATCAGCACTGTAGATCAAGATGTGAATGACAATTTCGTTTACAGCTTTTCAAACATATCAGGGAATAATAATAATAACTTCTTTATCATTGGAAATGAACTGAGAACAAATATGGTTTTTGACTATGAAGTCAAGAATTTCTACATTGTTGTATTAACAGCTACAGATGCAAGTGGCATTAGTTACAATAAACAATTTGTTATTCAAATAAAAGATAGTGTAGATGCTCCTACCTCATTGGAATTAGGAGATAATTCAATTAGTGAAAATATGCCAATAGGAGAAGTTGTTGGAACCTTTACTGCAACCGACGCCGATCAGTTTAGCAACTTTAATTATAGTTTAGTTTCAGGAACCGGATCTGTAGACAATGTGAATTTTAATATTGTGAATGATACACTATTTGCTAATAGTAGTTTTAATTTCGAAGTTAAAAAATCGTATTCTATAAGAGTTCGTGTTACAGACATTACAAATGCAAGTTTTGAAAAAGCATTCAACATAGAGATAAGTGATGCCAATGACGCACCAACAGGTTTACTCTTATCAAATAATAACCTTGATGAAAATAAGCCCGCACTGACTGAAATTGGAAACTTTACCACTCAAGATATTGATGCCAATGAAACACATAAATACTCTTTTGTTTCAGGAGTAGGAGCTACAGATAACCCGTTATTTATTTTAGAAGGAAATACTTTAAGGAGTAATTTTACAGCCAATTTTGAAGCTAAAAACTCATATTCAATCCGTGTTGCAACTACCGATAATGGAGGAGAAAGTTTAGAGGAGGTTTTTGTCATTTCTATCATGGATAACAGTGAGAAGCCAAGTATCAATGATCAAGAGTTTTTTGTTTCAGAAAACGACAGTATTGGGACTATTATAGGCACATTAAGTTCAAATAGTCCAGATGCGACAGCTAATTTAACATTTAGTACAATAGGACAGAATTCCTTTTTTACCATAGACTCTACAACTGGTAATATAAAGGTTAAACAAAAAATAGATTACGAAAAAAACAATGCTGTTGCATTGATAATTGTAGTGACCGACATGCAGGCGGTACCAATGTATGACACGGCCATTGCAAGCATTTTTGTAAAAGATGAAATTGAATTAAATCAACCTTTACCCGTTAACAATTATCTGTCACCAAACGGAGATAAAATAAACGATTATTTCTCTATTGACAATCCAGAACTATATACGGATTATAATTTGAGTGTATTTAATGAAAGTGGTATGGAAGTTTACTCCATTTCCGGCAATTACCAAAATAATTGGGATGGAACATATCAAGGTAATAAACTACCTACTGGGGTCTATTTTTATGTATTTAGTAATAACAAAACCGGTGCAAAATTTAGAGGCGCTTTAAATATTGTTAACCAATAAAAAGGAGAAAATTCAACATGAAAAATTTAAATAAAATAGTAAGTATAGTTTTGGTTTGTATAGGTGTTCATACTCATGCTCAGGACCGTTCCAATTTTTATACACAACTGCTAAACCCTTATTTAAGCAATCCTGCCCTAACAGGTAGTTATGACGCTATTCATGCAGCATTTAATGCCAAAACACTTGTTTCTGGAATAGAATCATCGCCACGAATAATAAACTTCTCGCTACATTCAACACTAGGTAAATCAAACGATGGTCTAGGTGTAAAAGCAATCAGTCAATGGAGTGGCGCATTTCAAACAGTAAATTTGGAGGGCAGTTACAGTAAATTAGTAAGACTTACGAACAACCATAATTTAAACTTAGGATTGAGTTTAGGATTCATGCAAACCAATTTAAATACGGAATTTTTAAGTTCTCAAGTTAATTTTAATGATCCAAGTTTAAGCAATCCCATATTAAATGATTTGCTTGTAACGGGTGGAGCTGGTTTTGTATACAGATATAAAAAACAATTAGAAATTTATGGTTCATCACCCATGATGTTAACTGGTTCACAAAATCTAAATGGCTTTTTTATAGCAGGAGCAAACTATACATTTATTCTTGATGAAAAGTCTGAATATAAATTAAAGCCTATTGTAAACTATTATAATTTTGTCACCGCTCCAAAGCTAGTAGATGCAATAATTAGTGGGAACTGGAACGAAATAGTTTCTATCAATTTAGGATATAGAACTCATGGATCTGCAATTGCAGGATTAGGTTTCAACTTTAAAAATGTAATGGTAAATTATAACTACTACCATCATACTGGTAATTATAACAAATTAGCTCCTGCATCAAATGAGGTTTCCATTGCATTTGTTTTCCGTAAACCAGAAAGAAGGTTACCAACTAAAGAGGTTGTTAACGACCAAATAATTCAAGACCAAATTGAAAAGATCAACCAAAAAATAAATGCACTTTTAAATTTAGAGCAAAGCAGCCCCGGCTTAATTAATATAAAAACCGAAATGGTTAAACTAAACAAAGACCTCGAAAAAATATTGGCTAAATATAAGATTGAAAATATAGACCAGTTAAAGAGAATTAAAGAACTACAAACAAATTTAGAACTCATAATAGCCAAGTTTAATGATAAATAAAATGAGGAAATTTAATCTGTTCTTAGTGGTTTTTATATTATGTATTAATCAGCTATTTGCACAATCAAAAAGGGATAGCAGTAATGCTGAAATTAAACAGCAAGCCCTTGAAATGCGAGAAAAACTGAGTAAGTACCTAGCTGATAATTTATTGGAGGAACAAATAAAAAAAGATACTGGCATACAATATGTTGTTGACTCATTAAGCAATATTGTTTCAAAACAACAAATGGAAATTAATGCACTAAACGAAAAATTAAACTCAATTGCTAAACTCGTTCAATTAGGAGAATTTGATAAGCATGGGGCTTCATCGGCTATCAATCAAAATATGATGGTGAGAGAAGTTGTAAAAGGTAAAACCCACCATATCGTAAGTCAAACTCAACTAAACTTATACTTTCAATTTGATTCTTTTAAATTAAGTAAGGAGCAAAAATTAATTCTCAAAAATTTCATTAAAACAAAAAAGGCTAAGTCGATAATTGTAGCAGGATATACTGATTGGTTGGGCTCGGAACAATATAATAAAAGCCTAGCAGCATCTAGATCTAACTCTGTGAAATCCGAATTAGATAATTTAGGAATAAAGATTGAAATACAAAGTAACAATATTTGTAATAACAACAGTGTTTATAATGACCATACTGCAAAATGGTGCAGGAGAGTTGAGATTATGATTCGTTAAAAAGCGTCAATCATAATTACACAATTCATGTTAGATTCATAGATCTTTTTAAGTCTTTAACTGTTCAAACTAATTTCTATTAAAGTAGAAAACCCTTACCTATTCGCATAAATAAGTCTAATTAAACTCTTTAAATGAATGCTGAATGATTGATAAGCTTAATTAGTAGAAAGCAAAATTTGACCTTGTTTCAAAATTTGTTGTTTACAAAGTGTTGCTTGTAAAACAAGTTAAAGTTGTATGGATAATAATACGCTTTTGTTTGTCTTTCAATTTGCACATTATTAAAACAAAAAGAAGAAACATTTCAAAAAAAGCAAGTATCGGACTCATATTTTGCAGGTTAATAAATATGAATTTACAATGAACAAGATAAGCCTGCTTATTTGTATTAGTTGTCTACTGCTCTTCATGTTATCATGCAGCTCGCAAAAGAAGATGAACCTTTCTTGGAATCATGGAGCTATTGGAAACAAGGGTACAGAAGTCGTTCATCTTGAAAGCCCTGTATCTGTTTTAGAGAACAATAGGGTGAGTGAAAATTCTGTTTCTATTTTCAATGAAAATTTGGAGCAAACCAATAATCATTCTTTAAAAGAAAACAACTCATATCATTTCAATAGTTCAACAAAGAAAGAACAATCATTCCTCCTTGAGGAAGCAAATCATACAATTGATTTATATCGAACAAACACTGAAAGTAAATCACATCCTATTGAAATAAGTTATGATGGACCTAAACCTAAGATGAATTTATGGGCCATGAGTGGATTTGTTTTAGGTTTGCTTTCCTTTATAGGTATTGTTGGCTTCTTACCTTTATTCTTTTTGAGTCCAATTGGCTTCATAGTAAGTATTATAGGAATAGCTAAAACTCCAAAAAAAAGTAGGGATAAAAAACTAGCCATTATTGGACTGATTTTAAGTTTGATTACCATAGGAGGTGTTATTGCAATTATAATTATGTTATCGTAGTGGAATTGGGTGAATGTTTTGCCAGGCAAAATGAATACTCCTTCTAGCTGATGAACTCGAAAACAAAACAATAAAAGACTTGGTGATTGAGGAAATAATCCTGCCTTGAGTTAACAGGAAACAATGCAGCTAAAGGAACATGTTACAAGAATCGAGTTGATACTGAGATCGCAATTAATTATGAACCTCATACAATTCATTAGCAAGCGCTTCTTTAGATTGATTGATGAATCCATCAAAGATATTGATCATCTTCTGCATGTAGAATTGGCATCCATTACATAGCCGCATTGAACAAAACAAATAAGACCAAATTGACGAGGACCAAAAGAGATACCAAAACAATGAAAAAGGTTCTGATATCTCTATTCCTTTCATGATTAGGTTTTTCGGGAACCACCTTCCATTTCGGGTTCTTGCGAGAATTGATGATGGAGTAGTAAACGAGTAAATTCAAAAGAAAGAGCAGAAGCAAAAGAGACATGGCCAAAAGTAAAAACACCTCTATGGCAGATTCATCAATAACCATGAACACCAATGCCACTAAAATTGAAATTGAAACAATAGCACCCAAAATAAGCCCTATAGTAGCCATCCCCTTTCCACGCTCTTGATTGTTTTTGATTTCCTTTCTTGCTTTCAAGCCTAAAAACAAAGCCAAAGGACCCAATGCAGCAGTTATCAATAAAGGAAAAGCAAAAAAGGAAATGAGTCCAAGAAATAAAGATCTCTTTGCATAATAATTGATGGGAGGTTTTGCCTTATTTTTCTTCAATTGAAGTGCCTTGGTTTTATTCTTTTTTGAATGGGAAGCGGGAGATTTTTCACGAATGGAAAGTTGTTCTTGATTGTATTTTGGAGCATGATGAAACACCTGTGGAGAAAGGCTTGAATCGGCAGTCGCGCTCAGGTTTGGATCAGGCTCATCTGATTTGAATTCTTTTGGTGATGGTTTAGATTCTTTATGGTTTTTTAAAGCAGATGAAGGATTTTGGTTCACACGAATCTTAGCACGGTATCCATAATGGGATTGACAATGCCAATTGAAAAGCAAAACAAACAAGACAAAAGAAAATCTTACAAACTGTAATAGATGTGCATTCATGCTTAGAGACTTATCAGCTTCAACAGCAAGATATTTAGGAAAAGTAAGTTATCAAAACATGAATTAACCGGAATTAAATAAAATAAAAAACATCAAGAATGGGCTAAGAAATAGGTTGGTGTATATGGGTAAACAGTATAATAAACTCAGATTTCAGTAACAGGAAATAAAAACATTTGGTGATGCTCAATAACCTCACTTATTTGTTTTAACCATATGAATTTGCAGTAGTGCTGACGAAGCTGCGCTTGTCAGCATCCTGACTAACATCGTTGCGTAAGGAAAGAAAGTAGCCCCGACGAGAATCGAACTCATATCAAATGTTTAGGAAACATCTATTCTATCCATTGAACTACAGGGCCATTTGAAACCTGTGCATTGAACTACAGGGCCAAGAGCCGCGAAAATAAGAAAAGATGTGGATTAGCCAAAGCAAAAGAAATTTTGTTTGCTATGCCCAGATTGATTCTTGAAGGATTTCAGATAAAGAATGGGTGCTGATAAAAATTATCAGTCGGACCAAGTGATAAGCGCCTAGTACCAAAGCCAATAGGATTCCTGTTTTTTTATTGTAAAACAAGTGGTTCAAAAAGTTGCGGTTTTGAACCAATTCCAATATGAGCAATGGAATCAAACCTAAGCAGAAGAAAAAGACAAAGGGACCGAATAAATGATAACTCAAGCTTTGCATCCAATCGCCTTTGTACATAAACACCAATGATTTGGTCATGCCACATCCTGGACAAGGAAAACCACTCAGCAACTTAAAAGGACACAAAGATTGGTTGTGGACAATATCATGTTCTGTTTCTGTGGATGCAATGATAAGAGGAATAAGCAGGCTTAATACAGCAGCTGATAAGCCCAGCAATTTCCTCTTTACAGAAAATGATTCTGCCATTCTGTTGTTCTTGAGAACTTAATCTTTGTATAGTTTATTGATTTCTCCCTGAACAATCATGGCTGCTACCATGGGAAAGAAAAATCCCAATACCAACAAAAGCACAGTCTGGTCGTTGGGCTGTTGTTGTGTTCTTTCGTAAACAGAAGGCAATCCGTCTTTACCAATGAGGTAATAGAAATACAAATTCACAGGAAAACAACAGCCTGCAAAAATTGCAATCGGACTTGAAACAACTTCCTTTTCAGCTACAGCGTTAATTACTTCCGCTGTTTTGATGTTCCAGTAAATGAGGTAAAGTCCGCATGTGATGATGCCAAGAATCAATACCATAATGGGTTCGTTTTTAAAACGAGGGATAGGGTTTTGTATGAGTTCCACTTGATTAATTTTTATAAATATAATTCTAAGAATTTAAAATTCAAACCATTCATCTTCCCCATCCTTTTAAAGTTCATTTAGTGCATCACAAAAAATAAAAATTGCCGTTTGTCAATTTGTTATATAAAAATTTTCTCTGACAACTTGAATTAAATATACATTTGCAAGAGTGAAAAAGCTAACACACCTTTTTAGTTCCATCGGAAGATTCATCATGGTAATCATGATGTTTTCGTCGTTGGTGTGGGCGCCTATAACTGCCAAATCAGTTAGTCACACCTTAAGCAAAGCGGAGTTTCATAAACAAGTTAATACTGAATTTTCGGGGCTTATCAGCACTTTTGCTATTGAAGAAACTGAGGAGGAAGAGTTTTCAGAAGAAGATAATTTTACTTTTCAGGCTGCTTTCAATTTTATTAGCAGCTTTAGCACTCTTCAACAAAGTTTTATCCTTTACTCTTTTTCTTTTTTTGAGAACAAGGATTTAAACGAGGCTCCCAAAATCTTCCTTCAAATTAGGTCTATACTCATTTAGACTGAACATCATTTAGCCTTTTGCTGTAAGCAATACAGCCTTCAAGACCATCGGTCTTATTTCACCATTTATTTAACAAAAAAATCTCATGAAAAAGGAACATGGTTCTTTTGATGAGTCGCACGTGCTGCATCAGCTTAAACACTATTTGCCAGCACAAGCGCCTTTAAAAGACTTTATTCATCATAATACATTACATGCTTTTCAGCACCTTGATTTTTTTGAAGCATGCAGATTAGCCAATTCGTCTTTTGGCTATAAAACCTCCTTGAGTTTAAAGGAATACAGACAACTATTTGCTGAAGGAAAGATAAAAGAAGATGTACTTCGTCAAACCATTCAAAGAAGAAAAGGCGAAGAGCATATTGATTCTTGGATGCAGAAGATGCTTAAAAAAGAAGACCTGCACCCTGCCCTTCCAAAAATTGGTTCCATTAGACATCATTGGAAAAAACATTATCGCATTGATTTAGATTCTTTGGTTTTTCCGATCTTGTTTAGAACCATTTGCAGTTACCTCGACCAAGGCATTTCTATCTGGAACTTCCCTGTTCACCACAAAGGTTTTCTTTCCTCACTAAGGGAAATGGAAAAGAGCTCTTTTGTGAGTTTATTTAAAACAGAAAGAGCCCGAAAATTATTGATTGAATCGAATTGTTCCATTCAGTTTTTATTGGAAATTTTGGTTGGTAAAGAGGAACTATTTGAAGATTATTTATACGACCAACAGTTTGCACACCAAGGTTGGTCTGGTATGGTATCTTCTGTTGAAGACAATCCCAATGGGCTTCTCGACCATAAACATATTAGCCTCCACGATTTTATCATCTTTGAACTTTTGCTTGAAATTGATGCGCTTGATGAACATTTTGGAGACATCTGGGCTCCATTAGGAAGTAGGTTACAAGGCCCACATGAACCTTTATTGCAAGCCATTCCCGAAACAGAATACCATAAAGTTTTACGCTTGTGGCAAGAAGCTTATGAATGGAGTTTTTATGATGAGGTATTAAGTGGTATACAAGGAAATATTGTTAGTGCTGAAACCAAAAGTAAAAAGAGCTTTCAAGCTTTGTTTTGTATAGATGACCGAGAATGCTCTATCAGAAGGCATCTTGAGGCAATTGACCCAGATTGCGAAACCTTTGGCACACCTGGTTTTTTTAATGTGGAATTTTACTTCAAACCTGAGCATGGAAAATTCTATGATAAGGTTTGTCCTGCGCCAGTAACGCCTAAATTTTTGATAAAAGAAATAGGAGGAAAAGGTCAGGGAGAAAAAGATGCCAATTTTCACAGACAAACCAATTCTTTGTTTTTTGGATGGTTGATTTCACAAACACTTGGACCGTGGTCGGCATTTAAATTGTTCCTAAATATATTCAAGCCACGAATGAGTCCGGCAACAGCCTCTTCGTTTAAGCACATGGACCATGGATCGGAATTACACATAGAGAGTTCACATCCACCTCAATTTGAAAAGGGTTTACAAATTGGCTTTGGTATTGATGATATGGTGATTCGGGTTGAAGGCTTATTGAGGAATATCGGATTACTCAGCAATTTTGCACAGATTGTTTATGTGGTTGGACATGGTTCTAGCAGCGTGAATAATCCTTATTATGCGGCCTATGATTGTGGGGCTTGTTCTGGCAGACCGGGTAGTGTTAATGCTCGTGTTTTTTGCTTTATGGCCAATCACAAAGAAGTGCGTTTGCGCTTAAAAGAAAGAGGCATTCATATACCAGATGAAACCATATTCATTGGTGCCTTACACGATACCGCTAGTGATGAAGTTGCATTTTATGATGAAAAGAATTTCAATGAAATGCAAAAACTACAACATTCAGCCAACGGATTGACCTTTAAAAAAGCACTTGATTTCAATGCAAAAGAAAGGTCGAGACGGCTGGTAACAACCAACTCTTACGGTAAGCCAGAACAGGTACATGATAGAATTAAAAAGCGAGTTGTTTCTTTATTCGAACCTAGGCCTGAGCTGAACCATGCTACCAATGCACTATGCATCATAGGAAAAAGAGATTTGACTCGCTCTCTATTTCTGGACAGAAGAGCCTTTATGAATTCATATGATGCAGCCACTGATCCTGATGGTACTTACTTGTTGAATATCTTGAAGCCTGCAGCACCTGTATGTGGTGGGATTAATCTGGAATACTATTTTTCAAGAACAGATAACCAAAAACTAGGAGCTGGTACCAAATTACCACATAATGTAATGGGTTTGTTTGGACTTGCCAATGGTGCTGATGGAGATTTAAGGCCAGGACTTCCTGTTCAAATGATTGAAGTACATGACCCACTTAGGTTGTTGATGATTGTTGAACACAAACCAGAAATTATTTTATCCTGTTTAGCGCAATCACCAGAAACCTATGAATGGTTTAAAAACGATTGGATAAAACTGGTAGCAGTACATCCAGAAAACAGAAATATCTATGTGTTTGAAAAAGGTGAATTTGCACACTATCATGCCTTACAAAACAGTATCCCCACACAAACACTATCTGATAAACTATTTGAGGCTGAAATAAGCAATCTGCCAGTATTCAAAATAAAGGAGGAAATTGCATGTTAAGCGTATTGCCATTTCTTATTCTGCTTCCATTGTTGGGCTTTGTAAGCAGTTTGTTTTTCAATCCTAAAAACGAAACTTGGTTATCTAGAATAGCCTTCCTTTTCACAGGAACACATTTCTTTCTCATTGTAGGCTTCATTGTTTACTGGTTGTTTCAGTCGCACCCAACTTTGAATATCAAAGAAGTGGTTTTATACAAAACAGATAACTATGAATTTTTTATTGATTTTTATTTCGATAAAGTTACAGCAGTATATCTTTTTGTAGGATCATTCCTCACCTTTCTTGTTACCCTTTACAGTAGAGATTACCTTCACAGAGAGCCCGGCTACAAACGTTTCTTTAATACTGTTTTGTTGTTTTATACTGGTTATGTTTTAACTGTATTTAGTGGCAACCTCGAAACACTTTTTGTAGGATGGGAAATATTAGGAATCACCTCTTTTTTACTAATCGCATTTTACCGCGATAGGTATCTTCCTGTAAAGAATGCTGTGAAGGTGTTTTCTGTTTATAGAATTGGGGATGTAGGATTGATATTGGCCATGTGGATGAGTCATCATTTGTTTCATGAAAACACCACCTTTATTAAGTTGAATAACTATGAAATGGTGCATGAACATTTTCAGAGTCATTCGTTGATTGGGGTGTTTATTTCGATGATGATTTTGATGGCAGCCTGTGTGAAGTCGGCGCAACTGCCCTTTTCATCTTGGTTACCAAGAGCCATGGAAGGACCTACACCATCAAGTGCCATCTTCTATGGATCCTTATCGGTGCACATGGGCGTATTTCTATTAATCAGAACTTTTCCTTTTTGGGAGCATCAATATTCAGTAAGGATTTTGTTTGGATTGATTGGCTTAAGTACAGCCTTGGTTGCTACATTTATTGCAAGGGTTCAATCATCAGTGAAAACACAAATTGCTTATTCATCCATTGCACAAATTGGTTTGATTTTCATTGAAGTTTCATTTGGCTTGAAAGATTTGGCCTTGTATCATTTTGCAGGAAACGCCTTTCTAAGAACCTATCAATTATTGGTATCACCATCGGTTGTCACTTATAAAATCAGAGAGCAGTTTTACAATTTTGTACCTCGTCAGCAAACATTAGAAGATTCCTTACCCAAGAGAATTGAATATTCATTTTATCTACTCTCTTTAAAAGAATGGAATTTGGATACCTTCTTGTATAAGTACTATTGGAATCCGTTTAAATGGGCTGGAAACAGATTGGGATTTCTTACACTCAATAAAGCCATTTATTTGTTTGTTCCTCTTTATGTCATGGCTATGTTCAGCTCCTTCTATCAGGAATACATACCAGTTCAAATTCATCATTATTTAGCAGAGTTATTTGCCTTCATTGGACTGCTGATGGTATTAAAAGCCTTTACAGAAAGAAAGAAAACCAAACTCAGTTGGTTTTTGGTGGTCTTTAATCACTTCTGGGTAGCATTGGCCATCTTATTCAATGAACACTTTGGACTAAGAGAAGCTATCTTTTATTTGGGAGGAATTAGCGTTTCTGGCATACTCGGTTTTATTGGCCTAAGACGCATGCAAAAACTAGAAGGAGACATAGACCTTGACAGATTCCATGGACACGTTTTAAAACACCCCAAAATGGCCTTATTGATGCTCATCGCATGTTTGGGTGTATCTGGATTTCCTATTACTCCCACATTTATTGGAGAGGATTTAATCTTTAGTCATATCCATGAAAACCAAATAGCCCTAGCGGTTATGGCCTCTTTCAGTTTCATTGTAGATGGAATTGCACTTATTAGAATTTACGCACGTGTGTTTTTAGGGCCACACTTAAAGTCTCCAGAAGACGCGCCTTATCGTTCATCATAAACTTTAAAAATATACACAAATGACAGATCAAAAAATAAATATCAAATACCTAAGCGATAGTTTAAAAAACAATTGGAAAGAGGACATCAGTTCGGGATTCATCATCTCATTAATTGCCCTACCACTTTGCCTTGGAATAGCCATGGCAAGCGGCGTACCACCTATGGCTGGACTTATAGCCGGAATTGTCGGAGGAATGTTATTGAGTTTAACTGGGGGTTCTTATTTAACCATTAACGGACCCGCTGCGGGATTGGCCGTAATTGTATTAACGAGCATGGAAGGCTTTAAGCAAATGGCCCCAGCAGGAATGAGTCCTGAACAAATTGAAATGTTTGCTTATCAAAACACACTGGCAGTTGGAATGGCCTGTGGCGTTTTACAAATATTATTTGGCCTCATTAAAGCAGGCGTGCTGAGTAATTTTTTCCCTTCATCAGTGGTACACGGAATGTTGGCAGCCATAGGCATCATGATATTTTCAAAGCAAATTCATACTGCATTAGGAGTAAAACCTGAAGGAAAAGAAATGTTAGAAATTATTGCTGCCATTCCTCACAGTATATTGAATATGAATCCTGAAATCGCAGTGATATCAGCAATTAGTTTAGTCATACTAATTGGACTTCCGCTGTTTAAAAACAAGTTCATTAAAAAATTACCGGCTCCTTTAATTGTGGTATTGATTGCAATTCCATTGGGACACTATTTTGACTTGGAACATGAACACAAATACTTGTTTTTAGACGGACATGAATATGCATTGGGACCTAAGTTTTTGGTTTCACTTCCGAATCATTTTTTAGATGGAATTGTGATGCCTCGATTTGATTATCTATTTACAGGATTTGGACTACAGATGATTGTTACTTATGCATTGGTAGCAAGCTTAGAATCTTTACTTACCGCAGCCGCAATTGATAAATTAGACCCTTTAAAAAGAAGTTCAAACTATAACAGAGAGTTGTATTCAAAAGGAAGTGGAAACATGTTATCAAGTTTCTTGGGAGGCCTACCAATTATTGCCGAAGTAGTAAGAAGCTCTGCCAATTTAAACAATGGGGCAAAATCACCTTGGGCAAATTTTTTCCATGGCCTATTCCTTTTGATTTTTGTGGTGTTTATGGGTCAGATTATTCACCAAATTCCACTAGCCGCATTGGCATCTATGTTGATGGTAACTGGCTATAGATTGGCCTCACCAAAAGAGTTTTTCAAAACATACAAAACGGGTAAAGAACAGTTGGCCATTTTTGTAGCTACAATTATTTTCACCTTAGCAACAGATTTATTGGTTGGAATCTTAGCCGGTATTATCATTAAACTAATCATTCATATATACAATGGAATTCCATTAAAGAGTTTATTCAAACCCTTTCTTACCATTGATATCATTGATGAGGACCATTATCACATTGACGTAGAACATTCAGCCGTATTTAGCAACTATATTGGGTTCAAAAAGCAATTACTTCAATTGCCTTCAGGCAAACATATTGTAGTTGATTTTGCCAATACAGTATTGGTGGATCATACGGTTATGGAAAACCTTCATGAAATTCAGCACAATTATGAAAGCAAAGGAGGAAGCTTTAAGATTGTAGGTCTTGACGAACATCAATCTCTTTCTGAACATCCACATGCATCTAGAAAAAAGAAAAGAAATCATGAAAAAGCTAATTAAAAAACTAGGGCTGGTACTTCTTGTTGTTTTCAGTATTCAAGTAAATGCACAAAATAAAAATGGAGAGTTGAGTATCAATTTAAATGAGAGTGGTTCCCACTATTTTAAGTTCAATCTTACCTCTCAAGTTTGGTTGCGTTATTTGAACAGCAATCCCGGAAGCACATTGTTTGGATATGAAAAGAGCAACTTATTTGATGTAGGTATTAGAAGGAGTAGGATTCAAGCATTTGGACAGGTACAAGACAGGACCTTTATTTATACGCAATTTGGTATCAATAATTTCAGTTTTAACTCCTCTAGAAAAATGCCCATATTCTTTCACGACATCGCGATGGAATACCATATTGATAACAGGAAATTACATTTAGGTGCAGGACTCAGTGGATGGGGAGGATTCGCACGTTTCAGCTCGCCAGCAGTTGTAAGTATCATGGGATATGATGCGCCCTTATTTGAGCAAAACACCAATGATGTGAGTGATCAGTTTCTGCGGAAACTTGGTATTTATGCAAAAGGTAAATTAGGTAAATTGGATTACAGGGTAATGTTGTCAAGTCCTATGTCGGTGCAAAACAGCAGCAATGTAAAAGCCATTAATTACCGTTCAGACTTTTCAATGAAAGTGCCGCATTTGCAGCAAAGCGCCTATTTGATGTATCAGTTTTTGGATGAAGAGAGCAATCTCACACCATATACAACAGGCACTTATCTAGGAAAGAAAAAGGTTTTGAATATTGGATTGGGCGCTCAATACCAGAAAAACGCCATGTGGCACCAAAGCGATAGCATTAAAAAAGACACGGTTGAAGAAGACCTGCGTTGCTTTGCCTTGGATTTGTTTTATGATGCACCTATAGGAAACAAAAATGCTGCACTTAGTCTGTACGCCGCTTTGGTACATACAGGATTTGGCAAAAACTATATCAGAAACCTTGGACCCATGAATCCATTTGACGGCGTAACGAGCAGTTCAAGTAATGCAAGTGGACCAGGATCTGCATTTACGATGTATGGAACGGGCAATATTTTGTATTTTCAAGGAGGCTATTTGTTACCGCAAACAGACCCGAAAAAAGAAACCCGGTATATGCCTTATATTATGTGGATGCATGCCAATTATGAGCAATTAAAACAAAGTATGAATGTGTTCGACATGGGTTTGAATATTTATTTACATCAACACAAAACCAAACTCAGCATCAATTACCAAAACCGCCCCGTATTCAACAAAAACACCTGGAAAGTTGACGACAGAAAAGGGATGGTTGTGGTGCAGTGGCAGGTGGCGATATAACCCATCAAACCAATCCTAAAGTATAAAAACATAAAGGCCACATGAGTTTTTCATGTGGCCTTTATGTTAACGAAGTAAGTTGACTTGCTTGTTTGAAATCAATTATAAAGTAATTCCACCATCCACACTTAAACAATGTCCATTGATGAAGGATGCGGCATCTGATGAAAGAAAAACATAAGCATTGGCAATGTCTTCAGGTGTTCCTAATCTTTGTAATGGTGTTTTCTCAATGATTCCATTGATTACTTTTTCAGGAACAGTTTTGATCATATCGGTTGCAATGAAACCTGGTGCAACTGCATTTACATTGATTCCTTTTCTACCTAATTCTCTTGCCCAAACTTTTGTTATTCCAATTAAGGCACTCTTAGCTGCTACATAATTACTTTGTCCGTAATTACCATACAAAGCCACCACAGAAGAGGTATTGATAATTTTACCAGAACCTGCTTGCACCATGTATTGTGAAACAGCCTTACTGCAATTGAATACACCCGTTAGGTTTACATCAATTACGCTTTGCCAATCTTGAATACTCATTTTAGCCAATGTAGCATCACGTGTGATACCGGCATTGTTGATGAGGATATCCAATTTACCAAATTGATCAAAACAGG
>JBMLPO010000121.1:0-1302 GCA_049242065.1 Bacteroidia bacterium | reverse complement strand
GCCTAGACCAGAACTCATTTCAATGGATATTAGAGAAGGTATTTCTGAATTGTATAATAAATTCAAAGAAACGGGTCTATCTAAAATTTTAATATTCGATAAAACACCTGACCATATAATTGGCTATGTGCATCAAAAAGAAATGTTCAGGAAGCCTGAAAATATCAGACAAATTTTAATTCCAATTGAAATTGCAACAGAAACCATGTCGGTGATGGACTTGCTGAACAAATTCTCTAGAACCAGAAAAAGTATTGCATTGGTGGTTGATGAATTAGGTGGCACTGCAGGAATTGTTACCATAGAAGACATCATGGAAGAAGTTTTTGGCGAAATTGAAGACGAGCATGATGTAGAAGAATTGGTAGAAGAACAATTAGATGAGAACACATTTCGTTTTTCAGCTCGCCATGAGGTTTCTTATTTAAACGACCAGTATCAATTAGCCATCCCTGAAGGTGAATACCATACTTTAGGTGGATTTATATTTGCCTTTCATGAGAGCTTTCCTCAAGCTGGTGAACAAATACACATTGCTCCTTTTGAATTAATTATTGAGTCAATAACCAACTCAAAAATAAATGTAGTTCGATTGCGGAAAGTGAAAGAAGAAGCTTAAGCCCATTTCTTTTCTATCAGCATCATATCTGATTCTTCATTCAATGGATATGTGCTTACCAATACATCTTTTTTAGTCCCGAAAAACAAACGGAGCTTCTCAAATTGATTAAGTCCTGCAATATTGCCCGTTTCTATTTTTATATAAAGCTGTCCTTTTCCTAATAGCTGACACAAGTTCTCTAATTTTTCGAAATCAGGAATGGAGGCTCCATGCGCTAGAATTAAACTAAATTTTTGAGAATTGGCTGAATAGGGTTTATATATAAAATCAGGCTCAAGTTGATTGAGTTGTTGTAGTGATTTAGAATCACCTTCCATTACCTGAATAAGGTTCTTTTCGGTTTTTTTGATAGGTATACAATGTAATGCATTCAGCATATCTAATCCTGTTAAAAGGACCTTTGAAGCACATTCATCATCAAATGTTTTTAGAAAGAAATTTTGATAAGCTCTTATCGATTTTTTTAATTCAGATAATGACTTATTTTCTCTTAATAACAAACCATAGGGGGAACCAAAAACATCGCCTTCTGGAATTAGTTTTTCCAGATAACGAAAACCGTGGAAGTAAGCCTGTAATTTAACAAAGTAGACCAATTCTAAATTATGATTAACGTGTTTTATTTAAAGAATGCTATTTAATTTCGAAGTGGGAAAATTAACCAAATTAAAATATATGAA
>JBMLPO010000120.1:0-13224 GCA_049242065.1 Bacteroidia bacterium | reverse complement strand
GGATCGGGTCGCCATATGCGAGAATCGGTAAAATCATTACTATACTTAATTCTAAAAATTTGTTTCCATATAAGTTTGAAGAATCAAAACAGCACTAATCTGGTCTACACTTTCCTTGTTTTGTCTGTCTTTTTTCTTCAGTCCCATTTCCAACATGCTTCGTTGTGCAATTTTGGAAGTAAACCTTTCATCAATCCTTTCTACAGGTATTTGAGGAAAATGTTTAGCCAACAAAGATATGAATTTTTCTACATGAACCGCAGATTCTGAATCTGAACCATCGAGGCGAAGGGGTTTTCCAACTACAAAAATATCTACTGGTTCCTTTTTAATATAGTCTTCTAAAAACTTAATAATATCTTTTGAATGAACAGTGGTGAGTCCGCTTGCAATGATTCTTGAAGGGTCTGTAACTGCCAATCCAACCCGTTTGGTGCCATAATCTACAGCTAATATTCTTCCCATTAATTGATTGATTTTAAAATGATGCGAAAGGTAGTTCCTTTTCCCGGTTCTGAATGCCTTACATAAATTTGTCCTTTATGGTATTCGTGAACAATCCTTTTTACCAAAGATAATCCGAGTCCCCAACCTCTTTTTTTAGTAGTATATCCAGGTTTAAAAATGGTTTTGAATTTTGAACGAGGAACGCCTTTTCCTGTATCACTGATATCTATGTAGACGAATTCTTCATCATGATTGATTTGAATATTAAGTGAGCCTGAGCCTTCCATGGCATCAACCGCGTTTTTACAAAGATTTTCAATAACCCAATCAAATAAAGGAACATTGATTTGCGCCCAATTTCCTGGTTTTCCAATATTGATATCAAACTGCACCTTACTGGATATTCTATTTTTGAGATAGCCAATTGATTTTGCAATAACGAGATCGAGGTTTTCTGCTTTAAGAACAGGTTCTGAGCCAATTTTAGAGAATCTTTCTGTTATCAGTTCCAATCTTTTGATATCATAATCTATTTCTTGGAGAATTTCTTCTTGGTTTTCTTTTTCAGTTTCACGAATAATATTCAACCATTCTCTGAGAGAAGAAATGGGTGTGCCTAATTGGTGTGCGGTTTCTTTACTCATTCCAACCCATACTTGATTTTGTTCTGCTTTTCTGCTGCTGCTAAGCGCGAAATAACTCATCAAGGCAAAAAAGGCTATGAGTGCTAATTGAATAAATGGATAGGTTTTTAACTCATTCAACAATTTTGAGTTTTCATAATAAAGGTAATTGTAACGTTTGTTTTCCTCATCGTAAAGAATCTTAATAGGCTCATGCTCATTCTTCATGATTTCTAAGGTATGGTTGATATAGCTGGTATCCTTTTCTCTTTTGGGGTCGAGATTTCTAGTGGTTACAATGTTTCCTTCATCATCAACCAAAATGGTGGGAATGGTTTCATTGTCTTCAATAATATTCAATAAGAAGTTGATATCACCTTCTGCTTTGATGAGTTGTTTGGTGGCATTGGCCCAAAGTTTTATTTTTTTATCTTCCTGAAATGCAAGAGATTTTACCAAGGTTCTGGTGTACAAGAGTGAAATTCCACCAATTAATGCGGCTGCAGCAATAATGATGAATTTCCAATATCTTTTTTGATTGTATGCCCTCATGTTCAATTCTTTTCTGTGTTTTGTACTTACAATAATCAATATTTGTTTCCAAAGAACGAATGTATGCAACTGATTATTGAATGGAATGGAAAATCTTACAAGGTTCAAACAGAGCAGGCAATTGATTTGTCGATTCCCATGAGAAATGGGACAGAAAATCCCAATGCCTTTCAAATTCCTCATCCAGTTTTTGAGCCCATTAGAGTGGGTGATTTTGTAGGTTCGGTGGCAGCAGGCAGCTCAGCCAATTGTGAAAATTTATTGATTAATGCACATGGAAATGGCACCCATACGGAGTGTATAGGCCATATTACTAAAGAGAGAATCACCATCAATGAAAGTTTAAAGGAGTTTTTCTTTATAGCTCAATTAATTAGTTTACCCAAACGTAAGCTATTTGGGAATCAAGAAGCTCTCCTGTTACAAGATGCGGAAAACCTCATTCAACCTGGTGTTCAGGCTTTGTTGTTAAGAAGCGAACCCAATCATGTTGAGAAATTAAGAATGAATTATTCGGGGAATATTCCAGCCTGTATTGAGCCAGCTTTGGCATCACATGTAGCATCTTTAGGAATCAAACATTTATTGGTTGATTTGCCCTCAGTTGATCCAGAACATGATGATGGTAAAATGGAGGCACACAAAGCATTTTGGAAACCCGGAGATGCGAGTCGTTTAGATTGCACCATTACAGAGATGTTTTATGCCCATGCAGGAATTCCAGACGGAATCTATTTACTGAACTTGCAGATTGCTGCGCTCGAAACCGATGCGAGTCCGTCAAAGCCTATTCTGTATCAGCTAATTGAGTCATAGTTTCATCTTATTTTATTAATATTGGTCTTATTATTTGCAGATACTTGCAGAGGCTTTACATTTTTATATTTTTGCAACACTTTAAAAAAATAATGTATATGAGAAAAACCGCTATAGTGCTTGGTTTTTTTGGATGTTTGATTTCATTGAATGGCCTGGCTCAGAAATCTGCCAAGAAAACTGCTGCCAAACCTGTTGCAGCTATTAAAACTGATCCTTATGTATTCACCTATGGAGCAGATACTGTTTACCGTACTGAGTTTCTCAGACAATTAAACAAAAACAGAAAAGAAACTGCAAATCCAACAGAAAAGGAATTGAATGATTACCTGAATCTGTATGTGAATTTTAAATTGAAGGTAAAAGAAGCTTTGAGTTTGCAATTGGATACCAATCCTGCGTTTAAATCGGAATTGGCTGGCTATAGAAAACAATTGGCAACACCTTATATGAGTGATAAAAAAGTTACTGAAGGTTTAATGCAAGAAGCTTACGAGCGCATGAAAACTGAAGTAAATGCATCACACATATTAATCAATTGTAACCCGAATGCATCTCCTGCAGATTCATTGGCTGCATGGAATAAGATTTCAGATTTACGTAAGCGTGCATCAAAGGGAGAGGTTTTTGATTCATTGGCATTGAAATATTCTGATGATCCTTCAGCTAAAAAGAACTATGGTAAGCTAGGCTGGTTCACGGTTTTCCAAATGGTCTATCCTTTCGAAAACGTTGCATATAAATTAAACAAAGGTGAAATCAGTCAACCTTTCAGAACGCAGTTTGGATATCATATCATGATACTTAATGACAAACGTCCTGCGCGTGGTGAAGTTAAAGTTCAACATATCATGATCAGAACAGGATATGGTACAGCATTGGAATCTATTAATGATGCAAAAGAGCAGATTGATAGTGTTTATGCTAAATTGAATAAAGGTGAAACATTCGAAAGTCTTGCTGAAAGATACTCACAAGATGAAGGTAGTAAAGGTAACAAAGGTACTATGAGTTGGATGGCTAGCTTAAGTGGTTACCCAGAAAACTTCAAAGACATTTGTTTTTCATTGAATCCAAATGAAACCTCAAAACCATTTCAAACAGATTTTGGTTGGCATATTGTAAGGTATGTCGATAAACGTCCTTTAGGTGAGTTCAAAGATGTTCAAGACATCATTAAAAATAAAGTATCTAAAGACAGTCGTTCTGAGGGTTCAAAAGCTGCTGTCATTGCACGTGTAAAGAAGGAAGGAAATTATACAGTGAATGAAGCTAATTTGAAACTGTTCTTATCGAAATTGGATACGAATTTCATCAAAGGAATGTGGAAGTATGATAGCAATGTGGTTGCAAATAAAGAATTGTTTAGCATTGGTAACCGTAAGCATTATACCAGAGATTTTGCTCAATTCTTAGCATTAAATCAAAAGCCAGTTGACAAAGGAAATGCAGCTATAGTAGGAAGAAAGAACTTTGATGATTGGGCTTCAGAAAAATGTTTGGCCTATGAAGAAAGCGTGTTAGAAAGCAAATACGAAGAATTCAGAAATATCATGCAAGAGTACCATGATGGAATTTTATTGTTTGATTTAACTGATAAGAAAGTTTGGGGTAAGGCATTAAGTGATACATTGGGATTAGAAAAATTCTATAGCCTGAACAAAACCAAATATATGTGGAAGGAGCGTTTGGTTTATAAGACTTATAATTGTTTAGATGCAAAAACCAAACAAGCTGCAATGAAGATGTTTGCTGCAGGAAAATCTGAAGATGAGGTTTTCAAAAAAATCAACAAGAAAATAGCTGGTGCCATCTCTGGTAAAATAAACAGAGCAGAACAAAATGATCCAACTGCTGGAAAAATGTGGGATAAAAAAGGAGTAGTTGATATCAGTTCTGAGGATGGCAGTAATAAATTTTATTATGTTGATGGAGTGATTCTGCCTGAACCAAAAGAGCTGAAAGAAGCAAAAGGATTGGTAACAAGTGATTACCAAGAATTCTTGATGGATGTATGGATTAAAGAGTTAAGAGCAAAATATGCTGTAACTTATAACCAAGCTGAAATCAGCAAAATGGCTGGTAAATAAAAGTTCAAATTATTTTTTAGAAACGGAAGTTGGTTTGCCAACTTCCGTTTTTTGTTTTAAGGCAGCAACAAACTTAACATGCCGCTTAAGCCACCATTGTGTAAGATGGCAATTTTAGAGCCTTTTGGATACCAGCCTAATTGAACCATTGTAGTAAAGTGATAAACCATTTTTGCTTCATAAACTTGGTCGCATAAGATGCCGGTTTGACTACTAAATAATTGGATGAATTGTATTAGTTCTTGAGAGGTTTTTGCATAACCACCACCATGTGATTCGATGATGTATCGATAATTTTGGTAGCCACATTTTTCAAAAGAATCACCTAAGTACTCACCATTTTTTATAATGGCGAATCCTTGTAATTCGTAGTGTTTGTGAAGAGAAGCTGCTTTTTTTAATAAACCTGTAAATGTGCTACCGGTCCCAACAGAGCACAAGATGAAATCAAATGATTCATCCAGTTCATTAAGAACTTCTCCTGCTCCTTTTTCACCTAATTCACCTGCACCACCTTCAGGAATGATACTTGTATTTAAATAGTTTTCTGGCAGATATAAGCACTCTTTATTTCTATAATCTTCTCTGCTTATAAATTCTAGATCCATGCCAAATAGCTGTGCCAGATTTAAAACCGGATTCGAAACTAATTCGCCTCTTATGATTCCTTTTGTTTTGAATCCGTATTTAGCGCCTGCGGCAGCAGTTGCTAGAATATGGTTGCTATACGCACCGCCAAATGTGAGTAAATGAGTATGTTTTTTTTCAATAGCACGTATTAAATGATACTTTAATTTTCTCCATTTGTTACCCGAAATAAAAGGATGAGATAAGTCTTCTCTTTTGAAATATACTTCCAGACCGGCTTCATTCCAAATAGGAAAATTTACTTTTTCAAGTGGTGCATATGGATCAGGATAACTGATTTCTTTTTTCATTCCAGATTGAATAAATGTAAATGATTGCAGCCATCCAAATCATAGGAGCAATTCCTATTCTGTATCTCGCCAAGCCTAAGATGCCTGTTGATCCAATGATATAAGATACAAACAAAAAGATAAGTAATTTAAGAAAACCATTGTGTTTTTGGGAGAACAAAAAAGCAATAAAACAATAAGCCATGATGATATTAAAAATCAAACTGTAAAATAAGATGGCCAATAATTGTAATGGTGCATGATTTAGAAATTCAATTAATCCATTTACCAATCCTTTTGTATTAATGGTATGGTATAAGCCTAAGAAATTTCCTTCATTGATGTTTAAAAAATGTACCCAATCAAATCTACCTGGATCTAGCATAAATGCAAACCAACCTTTGATATTAAATTTTAAGAATACAAAAGGGTGTTGAGCTATAAATGTTTTACCCGCATCGTTCATTATACGATAGCGTTCTGTATGATTGGGTGCAGCATTAGCTAATTGCATTACACTATCCTGAACTCGGTCTGCATAAGCTTCTCCATAAACTTGAGCATTGGTATATTTAGCCATATATTTCAAAACAAAATACGGACTAACCGAACTGTAATGATAATAGCCGGTGATGTATTGATTATAGCTGCAGTAAGAGTGATAGGTAATTGGTAATAATAAAAAGGGGAGCAATAATTTCGCTTGTTTTTTTCTGATATAAACAATCAGTAAAATCAAAGCAATGCTGAACCCTAGCAGAAAGGCAACAGGTTTAGTTAACATGGCTAATACAAAAAAGATAGCAGCCAAACTGGTATGTTTTAAGTTAGCTTCAGAAAAAGAATAATAACTATAAATAAAAGCCTGCAACATGATAAACTGAAACAGGATATCACTCATGATAAAATTACAATGTATGAGATGCGATGGATAGGCAATCAGAATCAACAGCAGACCTGATTTTATAAAACTGGTTTCAATATTTTGTTTCGATAAAAATTGTAGAATACTTTTTAAGCTGACAAGACTCAATACAGATTGAAGTAATAAGACCGCATAATCAGAAGCCACAATTGATTTAACAACTAAAATAAACCAACCATATAAAGGCGGACGAAAGGTAAAGAAGTCGGGTTTGATAGGTGCATTCCAGGGAGCTGCGTATAAGCTCCCATAGTTTTTGAAATTTTCTGCTTGCGATAAATAGTCGATTGAGTCTACGAGATAAATGCTAGCACTGAACCAAGCCTGGAAAAAGTAGGCAAGGTGCAAGAGCACTGCAATTGGCCAAAACCATTTGTTGAATAAATCGAAAATTTTTTGCAACATGAATTAAAGTAATTTTTGATAAGTCTTTAACCAACGGTCTGGAATCTCATCATTCATGGCTGTTTGATAATCTTTATAGCTACAAGGAACCATGAATTTACCCTCTTGTGTACTTCTTTCGCGCGGGTAAGGAACTTCCATCCACCACCTATTACTCATAATACTTTTATAAAATACAATTTCTTCATCAGCATTTCTGGAAGTAGTTCTATAAATCATATAATCATTGCTTTCAGGAAGAGGATATTCTTGGCGTCTGTTGCATAATCCTTCAATAAAATACCAAGCCATTTGAGCGGCAAGGGCAGAACTCACACCTTCTCTATCTAAACCAGGCAATAAATTATAGATACCAAAACTACTGATATCATTACTGATTCCAGCATAACGGGCAATCTGACAAGCTTCCTCACCACTTAATCCATTTGGTGAAGCATTAAATTGTGCAGGCGCATCAGAGGCTCTAATAGCATTCATTGAAAAGGACAACATATCAGCATTACGGCAATAAGGTTCAATATCACTCATATTGCCTCGAAGTGCTCCTAAACGAATCATATCAAAATTCATGCGTTCAAAAGCATCGTATGTTTCAGGCTCTACAAAATAACTTTGGTAAGCAGCCTGTGTAATATTGAAAAGAAAATTGGGTTCAGATGCAATGATGCGAGGTAAGTAAGAAATTTTATTACTGTCCTCAGGAGTATGCATATTTACCTTAGAATCTATAGCAAGCATCTGCAGATTTGCTTGAATTCCGTAATATGCCTTGTATTGACATGCAATTAAATCCTCACTTCCACCCAAAATGAGCAAAGGAATTTTTTTCCTTAAAATCTCATTGATGACAGATTGAACAGCTACATAGGTATCGGTAAGCGCATTGCCTTTTTTGATATTTCCAAGGTCGATTATTTTTATGTCGACCCTTGGTTTTATTAATGCGTACAGGTTCTTTCTGATTTGATCTGGAGCTTCTGCACAGCCAAGGAAGTCTGAACCAAATCTATCTTCAGGAATACCTAAAATAGCTAATTGGTAGGATTCGAGAGATTTGATCTTTTCGTCAAAAAAATCGGTTTGAAAGAAAAGGCTTTTGGGGCTGCAATGCTCTCTTAATCTGCTTTGAACAGATTCTGATATAGATTGTAAAAAGTCGTTTATCATAAAGAAAAAAAATTCTTAGGGTTTAATTATTCAAAACTCTCTATTTTAGCCCATCATCTAATCAACATTTCCACAGATTGATAGCAGTAAGCGGAGCAACAGGATTTTTAGGCGCCCATGTGGTTTGCAGGCTCATCAAAGCGGGCAAAAAACTACGTGCGTTTAAGCGAGCAAATTCTTCATTAAGAGAATTTGATTTTATTTATAGAATTTATTTTGGACCAACAGCAAGATTCCAAGAACAGGAACTACTGCATTGGGTAGAGGCTGACGTAAATGATATTCCATCCTTGGAAGAAGCATTAGACGGAGTTGAAACTGTTTATCATTGTGCTGCAACAGTTTCATTTCTTCAGAGTGAAGCTAACCTGATGATGCAGGTAAATGTCACCGGTACCGCTAATATGGTTAATATCTCATTGATTAAGGGCGTGAAGGTTTTTTGCCATGTGAGTTCAATTGCTGCATTGGGACGCAAAAAAAGTGGCGATACCATGGACGAGAACAGCAAATGGGAGAATAGCAAGCTGAATAGTAATTATGCCATTTCAAAGTATAAAGCAGAAATGGAAGTGTGGCGAGGTTCTGAGGAAGGTTTACAGGTTTGTATAGTCAATCCAGGAATGATCATTGGAAGAGGATATTACACAAAAGGAGCTTTGAGTTTGATAGGTGCTGCGCAGAAGGGAATGCCATTTTATACTGAAGGAGTAAATGGCTATGTTGATGCAGAGGACGTGGCAGAAGTTATGTACCGATTGGTAGAAGAGAAAAAGTATGGACAACGTTATGTTTTGGTTTCAGAAAACATGAGTAATAGAGACTTGTTCAATTTTTTATCAGAGAAATTTGGAAAACCATTACCCAAAATTAAAGTCACAAAGTTATTAGCAGAAATAGCTTGGCGTTTTTATGCCATTAAAAGGATATTCAATCCAAAAGGATTACCACTTACTAAGGAAACAGCAAGAAGTTCGTTGAACAAATCGTATTACAATTCATCAAAGGTACAGGTGGAATTGAATTTTAGATTCAAGTCGGTTCAACAAACATTACAGGAATGTGTGGATTCATTTCCTGATTTTCAGAAACATCAATTATCTTAGCAAACTATATTTTAACAAATGAAAAGAATCTTAGGAGGCCTGGTGCTGATTGCATTCATGGCATGTAACAATGGAAAAACAGTTGATTATAAGAAACTGTATGAAAAATCAATGGAGGTAAAAGATTATTCTACGGCCATTTCTGCAGTACAAATGATGCTTCAAATGGATAGCAGCCAAACAAGCTATATGGATACCTTACCTGAATTGTATGTAGCTGTGAGAAATTTTGAGGCAGCTGATTATTATAATAAAGCCGCATTAAACCGTCACCCGGAAGAAGAAAAGTACTTGCAGTTAAAAGCATTGTTAGCGCAACAATTTGGAAGAGTGGAAGAGGAAATTGATGTATACAATAAGTTATATGCAAAAACCAATAAACTGAGTTACTTGTATCAGATTGCAGCTTATGAGTTTGCAACTGAGCAAATGGATAAAGCATCGAAAACCATGGTTGAATTGGAATCAAAAATGGGTAATTCAACAGACAGTGTCGACTTTATGGTTAGTGAAACAGCTAAACAAAAAGTTCCAATTCGTGCTGCGGTTTACAATATGAAAGCCTATATGGTAGCTCAGAATAGGGATTTAATGGGGGCTAAAAAATATTTTGAAATGGCTTTGAAGGAGTATCCTGAATTTGTTACTGCACGTCAGAATCTGATGCAGTTAATGAATGGAGGTCGCCAAAGATAATTTTCATGGATCCGAGGGTGGATGTTTACGCAAGTGACCTAAATTCTGAACTTTTGCCTTTGTTCTTAAAAGTCAGGAACTTGGTGTTAAATTCTGCCAACGGAATTGTTGAATCTTTCAAATATGGGGTACCTTTTTATACATATCAGGGGTATTTGTTTTATCTAGGTATGTACAAAAAGCGTAAATTGGTCCTCGCGTTTTGTAATGGTGTTCACCTTTCAGACGAAGCCGGTAAATTGGAAGCAGATGCAGGTCAGACACAGCTCAGACATTGGCATTTAGATCCCAATAAACCCTTTGATGAGGAGCTAATGCGGATGTATATCCAAGAGGCTTTGATGGTGAATGAGCAGATAGCGGAAAAGAAAAAAATCGAGAAACGATGAATGGAATTTCAGGACATGTGAAGTTAGTACCTTGTGCAGAAAAGCACGTGGCCTTGCTTGCAGAGCTGGGTGCCAAAACTTTTGAAGAGGCATTTGCTCCTTATCATCCTGCTGCCGATTTACAGAAGTATATCAAAGAAACCTATCAGTTAGAGCAAATTAAATTCAATCTCAAAAAACCTGAAGTTCAATATGCCGTAGCGTATTTTGATTATCAGGATGCAGGTTATGTGAAATTGCTAAAAGATGTTCAAGTTGAAGGCTTGATAGGTAAGGTTTTGGAGATAGAGAAAATATATGTAAGAAAGGCCTTCAAAGGAAAAAAGGTAGGAGCTGCTTTGATGCAATATGTAATCAATGAAGCCATTAGAAACGGATATTCTTGGTTATACTTAGGTGTATGGCAAGAAAATACCGATGCCATTAATTTTTATGAAAAATTTGGATTTAAAAAGGTATCTACCCGTAAATTCAAATTAGGAGATCAGATTTGTGATGATTTTATGATGGCAAAAGATTTAAGAAACTAAGATTAATTGGAGTGCCAATGGTATTCTCAACTAATTGATACTTTAACAAACCAACCAAAAAAAATCCCGGTCATTGTGCCGGGATTTTTTTGTTATGAGCATTCAATTAGATTCTTCCAAATCTTGCAAAAGCAGCTTTTTCGAGTGTTTCACGGTCTTCTGGATGTGCAATACTAGCTAACATTCTTGCCCTTTGTTCCATATTTTTACCATACAAATTAACCGCTCCATATTCTGTAACAACCCAATGAATATGACCACGAGTTGTAACTACACCTCCACCTTGTTTGATGAAAGGCACGATGCGTGAAAGTCCTTTAGCGGTTCTTGAAGGCAGCGCAATAATAGGCTTTCCACCTTCAGATAATGCTGCACCTCTGATGAAGTCCATCTGCCCTCCAATGCCAGAATATTGATAGGTACCAATAGAATCAGCACATACTTGGCCTGTTAAATCAATCTCAATAGCACTATTGATAGCAGTTACTTTTTTGTTCAGGCTAATTACTCTAGGGTCGTTTACATAGGCAATATCAATGCACTTAACAATAGGATTGTCGTTAACGAATTCATAGAGTTTTTTGGTGCCAATTAGAAAACCTGTAACACAATAACCATTTACAATTTTCTTCATACTATTGTTAATCACACCTGATTCAATTAAGGGAATTACCCCATCTGAAAACATTTCGGTATGAATGCCTAGGTTTCTATGTGAACCTAAATTTTTAAGTACATTATCAGGAATCACGCCAATACCCATTTGAAGAGTGGCTCCATCTTCAACCAAAGCAGCCACATTTCTACCTATCATGGAATTGATTTCATCGGTATGCTCACCATAACTCACTTCAGGTAATTCATCATTTACCTCAACTGCATAATCAATCATCGACATGGGAATAAAGGCATCTCCATGTGTTCTTGGCATATTGGGATTGATTTGAGCAATGATCAATTGTGCATTATTAACAGCAGCACGAGCCACATCCACCGAGGTTCCTAAGCTCACATAACCGTGACGGTCGGGAGGGGAAACGTGCAATAAAGCCACATCTAGAGGAAGATATCCATTATTAAATAAATTTGGAATTTCACTCAAGAATACTGGAACATAGTCGCCTCTATCTGAATTTACTGCCTTTCTTACTGATTCAGAAACAAAAAGGGAATTGATATAAAAATGTTCGGATAAGGACTCATCATTTAAATCAATTCCCAATGTGCTGATACTAACTAATTCAACATCTTTTAATTCGTTTTTTCTATCGAGCATTGCTCTCACTAATTGAAGAGGAGTGGCAGCACTACCATGTATAAAAACCCTGCTATGTGATACGATATGTTTGACAGCTTCTTGTGCGCTGACAAATTTTGTTTCTTTTTTCATGCCCCAAAGGTAAGAATAGAGCAATGGCCGAGCCAATGATAGAAGTCATTAAAATGCAAAATGAGCAGTAAAATGATATTATTCATTTACTGCTCATCTTGCACTTGATAGGTATTTTTTATCTTCCTCTTTCTTTGAGTTGTTTGAGTAGTTCACGTTTGAATTCAATCTCTGCTTTAAACAACATCACTACTTTTTGTACAGGAATAACCTTTTTAAACTCATTGGTATATTTTCGAATGAGCTCGGCTTCATTACTTTTAAATTGTAACATTTCTTGCAAAGCTTTTTCAGCTTCAGCATCAGATAAAGAGCTTGGGTCTGATAAATCTTCTATGAGATTGGCTCTTGTATTTTTACGTAATTTTTCTTGCTCATCAACAAAGCGATTGTAAACAGGCCAAAATCTTTGGGCTTCCTCTCCGGTTAGATTTAATTTTTTTGTGATAAAGCCAATTTTCATTGCCTCAATTCTTTCTTTTCCCGGCCTTTGTGCCTGAGAAATTGTGCTGATAGTAAGCACCAACATCATCATGATATACTTTTTCATCTTCTTCTTATTATCCGTTTATTTCGCTCATTAATTCTAATTCATTTCCATCTTCCATCAAATAGTTTTCTATATCTGAATTGTTATCGAGTTTTTTTAATTCATCACACCAACCTGCATCACATAACATATCTACACCATATCCAGAACTACTCAGATGATCAATTATCTCCTCCTCACTTAAATCTTCTAGTTTTGCCGTATCAGTTTGCTTAGGAGTGTTCAACTTCATCATGCCTAATCCAATTACTCCAAATAAAGCAATGGCTGCTGCAATTTTCATCCAATTATTCGAAAATGATAAACTGATTTTCTTTGCTTGTTTAGGCTGATTTACTTTATCAAAAATTTGTGAACTTAGGTTCTCAAAATAGTGTGGTGGAGTATCAAAACTTGTTGCAGTTTTCTCTATATCAAGAGCTGGATCAAGTGGAATCTGTTGTAATACCTTGAAATTCGATTCAAAATAATCTTCAGGTATTTCAAAACCACCGGAACGTTTTAATCCCTTGATAAATTCTTCTGATTTGATATGTTCGTTTTCAAAACTCATTTCTTTTAAGATACTTTTTTTAATCAATCGTTTAATTTCAACTTCACAAATTCTTCAATTTTTTTTAC
>JBMLPO010000119.1:442-2194 GCA_049242065.1 Bacteroidia bacterium | reverse complement strand
AAAACTGATGATCATTAGTAGACTGCTACCAGCCGCTTATCCTTAGAAACAAGGCGATTAAAAAAAATAGGGATTTAATTATATAAATTTAAGCAGAATAGTTGAGGCTGTCAACTTGTTTTATTGTTAAAATTTATTCAAATTGCATTCCCTTAGTTTTTAATAATTCTATTGCAACTAAAGAATTAAAAAATTAGTCTTAACTTAACATCTAACATAAACCAAAATGAAAAAAACACTACTTAGTTTGATGGCATTAATGGCCGGAGTAGGCAGTACCTTTGCTCAAGGTTATTATCACCTGAAGCTAACAGGCACTTCAGCTCCTTACTCAAGTTTAGTTTCTCCAAACACTGTTGTTGTGCCACAAGGTTCAAACAATGTTTTATCTACTGCACAAAATTTACCATTTTCTTGGGATTTTTATGGCAAACCAGTTACTGCATATAAAGTGAGTGACAATGGTTACATTACTTTTAATACAACTACACAAACTAGTATCGGTGCGAATGTTGCATTACCAGATGCAGCAGCTCCTTTGAATGCAATTTTTGCTTTTTGGGATGAATTAGAATTAAAAGCTATCTCAGGAAGTTCAGTTAAAACTGAGGCAAGAACTTTTACATACGGAACAGCTCCAAACAGAGTACACGTTATCCAATGGTTCACTGCATCAAAAACAGGAACTGCAGCAGGAAGTGCTAACTATATTTATTTCGCAATTCGTTTATTCGAAGGCGCTGGATTTGATATCGTATACAATGATGCTTCACCAAATGTAACTGGATTATCAGGAACTATCGGATGTCAAAATGAAGATGGTTCAATTGGCACAATGGTTGGAACAGCATCAAATGATTTCCCTAATAAATTAGGAGGTCAAACTAATGCAACTGATAAAGTTTACAAATTTTCTTTTGGAACACAATCGCCAAATGATGCAGTTTTAGCTTCAGTTGATTTACCAAAATTCACTGCTAAAAACAATCCTGTTACTATCAAAGGTAAAGTAATGAACTATGGTGCTCAAGAATTAACATCATTCAAAATTAATTACAGTGTAAATGGTGGTGCTACAAAAACTATGTTGATCTCTGGTGTGAGTGTTGATGCAAGCGGAGGGTCTTTTGACTTTACCCACAATGCTCCTTATACTCCAACAGCTGCAGCAAGTGATGCATTAAAAATTTGGATTTCTGAGCCTAATGCAGGTGTTGATGGTGATGAATCAAACAATGAATTGAATAAAACTTTATTGGTAGTAGATAAAACTATGCCAAGAAGAGCTTTACATGAAGTATTTACTTCTTCTACTTGTCCTCCATGTAAACCAGGTAACGAACAATTAACTTCTGTATTAAACGAAAAAGTTGGTAAATGGGCTGTAATTAAATACCAATATTATTTCCCTGGAACTGGTGATCCTTATTTCACACCTGAGTGTTTAAATAGAGGCACTTATTATGGCGGAGTAAGCGCAGTACCTAATATGTATATTGATGGTGGATGGAATGACAATCCAAATGGTTATGATGAAACTATTTTTGACCAATTCCAAACTATTCCTTCTTTATTGGATATGAGCAGCAGCTTAACAATGACAGGAAACAAAGCCGATGTATCTGTTACAGTGACTCCAGTTGCTGATTTACCTACAGGAAATTACAAGTTACGTGTTGCTTTAGTTGAAAGAGAAACTGTTCAAAACATCAAATCAAATGGAGAAACAAATTTCCATTTCGTAATGAAGAA
>JBMLPO010000119.1:0-432 GCA_049242065.1 Bacteroidia bacterium | reverse complement strand
ATGTTACCTACTGAGGCTGGTCAAGATTTTGTTATGCCTGCTAAAGATGCACCAAAAACTGTAAATTTATCATATACTTTCCCAGGTGGATTCAAATTATCACCAAGTGCAAGAACAAGCAGTACTGCTTCTCCAACTGGCGCTGGTTATGCTGGTATTAATATTGCTACTGAAAACAGTATTGAAGAATTCTATGACTTAGCAGTTGTGGCCTTCATTCAAAATGATGATACCAAAGAAATTCTTCAATCTAGCTGGACTGTTCAAGATTGGGCAATTGGTATGAAAGAAAACGTTAAAAACGCTAATGATTTCAATGTTTATCCTAATCCTGCTAACACATCAATTACTATTGAGTGGAATGGTAGCAAAGATGCTAGCTTCCGTATTTTAGACTTAAACGGTAAAGAAGTAATGAGCAACAATGAGTTG
>JBMLPO010000118.1:0-12119 GCA_049242065.1 Bacteroidia bacterium | reverse complement strand
CAGATATGCGATCATTCCAATTATTAAATGATCCGCAAACATCTGGAGGATTATTGATTTCTGTAGCTGCCGATGCTGTTCATGATTTGGTAGAACTGTTTCGTGAAAAAGATTTGGCTGATTTTGTGGAGCCCATTGGAAGGATGCAGGAGCAGTCGGAGTTTGCGATTTACTTGGAAGCGTAATTTGGGATTTTGTAACGGTATTATGTGCCTAACGGCACATTTATAGCCTAACGGCATAAGATTTTGTTTAAAAGCAAGTGACTTCTGCTGATGAAAATCTCACTCCCAAAAAATAGCTGTAAAAGAAAGAATCTGTTCATTATTAGCACCCAATTAGCATTATCCTATTGAATAATATAAAGTTAACTGGGAAGAGGAACACCCAACTCTGAGAGGCTTTACGCGGACTTTCGGTCTGCGTGATGGATTCGTAGAAGTTTTAATTGGTATTATGTGCCTAACGGCACATTTATAGCCTGCTGGCACATTTATAGCCAAAAAGCACATTTATAGCCTACCGGCATAAGATTTTGTTTAAAAGCAAGTGATTGTTGATATGCTTTTAATCGCTGTTGTAGTTTTCAAAAAAGAAAATTGTAAAACCAAAGCTCCTCAAATTAATGCCTGATTGATAAACCAATTTTATCTGGTGATAGAAGGAAAAATTTGAATACGGTGTTCTCGTTTTGCTCTTGTTCTGAACCAATTTCAGGATAAAAAGCAAAATGAAAACTTTAGTAACAACAGGTGCTTTGTGCCTGCTTCTGTTTAGCTGTGGCCCGGCTGCGGAAGAGAAAGCAAAGTTGGAGGCTCAGCGGCTTCTAAGTGAAGACAATGCAGAAACTCGTTTGGCTGATTCTTTAGCTGCTTCAATGGTAGTTTCTGAACTCAATCCCAACAATCCACTGCATCAACAAGTTGCCCGAACGGCTTACTTAAGAATTGAAGTGGATGAGCTAAAATTAAGTAATAGTCTGATTGAAAAATGGGTGGCTGATGAAGGCGGCTTAATCACTTCTTCAAAATTGAATCATGATGTTTTGGAAGTGGTTAATATTCCCAGTGATAACGATTCAGTCATACAGAAAAAAAGGATTCAGTCTAGACAGGAGATTCAACTTAAAATTCCACAAGCTGCATTGAATAAATTTTTATTTCATATGGATTCTCTTGCAGCTTTTACAGAACAAAGAGAATTAAGTGCTGAAAATTTAGGTCTAGAAATTTTAGATAAAAAATTAACTGTATCGAGATTAAGTGCTGCCGATTCAAAAATTGTAAAACCGAAAACTGAAGTAAGTACTTTGCTGGCACAAGATGTATTGATAGAAAGAAAAGCACAAAGTGATGAAGCGGTATTAAGTGGTATAAAGCTACAGAATAGGGTAGATTACAGCGATATTAAATTGGAAATTTACGAGCCACAAAAAATAGTTCAACGTTTGATTCCGCAATCCAAACCACTGAATCAGGAACCTGGTGTTTTTGATAAAATTGGACAGGCACTTTTTGATGGTTGGAAGATACTTGAATGGATAATTTTGTTTTTGATTAGAACTTGGAGTTTAGGGGTTTTGGGGATTTTATTTCTTGTTCTGATGAAAAGATATAGGCGCAAAAAAGGCATCTGAAAATTACATGAAGGCCGGATGAATCAATCCGGCTTTTGTATTTTATTTACTGAGATGAATCAGATTTAAATTCTTTTTTTGAGCCTAATTTTGAACTATGAAAATCTTTACTGCTCAACAAATCAGAGATTGGGATGCTGCTACCATTCAGCAGGAACCCATTTCATCTTTTGAATTAATGAATAGGGCTTCTTTTGCTTGTGTGGAGCCCATTTTAGAGATTTTTGCCAAATCGGATTACCGACAAATTTGTGTGGTTTGTGGAAATGGAAACAATGGTGGAGATGGTTTAGCTATTGCAAGAATTCTATATGCCAAAGGCTTACCTGTTGAAGTTTTTATGCTTTCAGAAAATGGAGTTTATAGTCCTGATTGTGAAAGACAATTAAAACGTATTCAACAAGAATCTCAATTGCATCCACATTTTATTTCTAAATTTCCTCGTATAAGTTTTCATGCGGGCGATCTTATTGTTGATGCATTGTTTGGAACAGGTATCAACAGGGCTTTAAGTGGATTGGCCGCTGAGGTAGTAGAGCATATGAATTTGTCGGATGCAACAATTGTGTCTATAGATATGCCATCTGGATTGCCTGCAGATATTTTTGATGCATCGGAATTGAATCAGCTTGTTATTGTTGAAGCAACTTATACGCTGAGTATACAAGTACCTAAAAAATCATTTTTCTTTAAAGAATCTGCACGATTTGTAGGAGATTGGAAATTAATCCCAATAGGGTTATTGCCTGATTTTGAAAAGACAGCTGAAAGCAAATTGACCTATCAAAATGAGTTAAGTTTCAAGAATTCTATCCGACTTCAAAATAGGTTTTCGCACAAAGGTTCATATGGACATGCCTGTATCATTAGTGGATCGATGGGTATGGGAGGAGCCGCATTGTTGGCAGGAAAAGCCGCACTCAGAGCGGGAGTGGGATTACTTACATTGCATATACCAAAAGTATTGTATACCATCATTCAAACTGCTTTACCAGAGGCAATGGTTCATGTAGATGATCATTTATCTGAATTGAGTGTACTACCTAACTTAGATAAATTTTCGGCAATTGGAATTGGTCCGGGTTTGGGTAAATCTGAACAAAGTAAAAAGGCACTTTCCATATTATTAAGTAAAGTGATTTGTCCAATAGTAATTGATGCAGATGCCTTGAATTTATGTGCGGAATTGATGAAGGAAAATGCGAATTTCAAGTTTCCCAAACATGCAATTCTTACACCCCATCCAAAGGAATTAGAGAGGTTGGTGGGTCATGCTGCCAATTCGTATGATTTATTCAATAAAGCAGTTCAGTTTGCTCATCAACATGAGGTAATTATTGTTTTAAAGGGTGCTTATACCAGAATCATTCAATCTGATTATTCAGTATGTTTTAATGGAACAGGTAATTCCTTGCTTTCAACAGCAGGTACTGGTGATGTTTTATGCGGAATGATATGTGGATTATTGGCACAAGGAATTAATCCGTACACAGCAGCAAAATATGCAGTTTATGTTCATGGAAAATGCGCAGATGTATTACATGATAAGGGTAGACGAACAGCTTTAGCTTCAGATATTATTGAAGAAATTTCCTATTTAATTTAATTCAAAAACGCCTTTGTGTTCTGTTAAGTAATTGAAGTTTTCATTCGATACAATTAAACATCCATCTAAGTCGGCATAATCTGTAATGGCTGCTAAATAAAAAGCAGATGAAATACCTAGAGTACTCTCAATCATGCATCCCACCATGGTTTTCAAGTTTCTTCTTTTTGCCTCATTGATTAACCTAATTCCATTTATAAATGAACCAGCTTTCATGAGTTTTACATTGATGCCATGAAACTGTTTTTCTAGGGAATCGAAATCAGGGTAATCAATAGCACTTTCATCTGCCATTAATGGTACCTGAATTTTAGTTTTTAAATAAACATACGCATCAATATTTTCTGCAGGAAGAGGTTGCTCAAGGAATTCAATATTTAAATCTTTAATTGAATCAGCGAAGCTTAATACATCATCAGGATTTGCCCAAGCTTCATTTCCATCAATCATAATTTTTTGTTGAGTGAAGGCTCTAATGGTTCTAATGTTTTCTAGTGCGTGTTCTGCATTTACTTTCACTTTTAAAAAAGGAAAACGCTCCAAATCATATTCTTCAAAAAATACCTTTAATTCATGCGGAGGCATAATGGGTAAAGTATAACAGGTTCCAATTTGCCTTTTATTGGGTAATTGCAAAAAATCTGAAATGCTTTTTTTTGATTTTCTTGAAAGGTACATGACATAAGCAGATTCAATTCCAAATTTTAAAGAATTGGGAATATCGAGAGCCTTCAATTTATGTTCAAATTCAGAATGCTCTAATTGAGAAGCCGACTTTAAAAAGATCTTTACTTTTTCAAAGGAACTTAAGATTTTTTCAGAGTTTTCTCCATATCTGATATTCGGTGCAATTTCACCTAATCCCTCATACTTCCCATCAGTGCAAACCACCACGAAATTCTGTTTGAATTCACTGCTGTTCCTGGAGATTTTCCAAGTGTATTTTAACTCTAATTTCAGGGGTTCTATGAGCCAGTCCATAAAAGCAATATACGGATTGCTTTTTAATTTTCTAAGCAATTTTTAAGAATTTATGATTTCCCTTCCACGAAGTATTTATCAAATCTTCTTATTGATACTTGCATTTCTATTTCACTTTGGTGCTCCATGAATTGAATCAATTGCGCGGCCATATAAGGTGCCCACATAATTCCTTTGGTACCTAGTCCATTGAATACAAACAGCTTTTTGATTTGTGGATGTTCACCTAAAAATGGATACCTGTCTTTACTTGCAGGTCTGATTCCTGATAGGTGTTCTACTATTTCATATTCACAATCCAATAATGCATCGAGTTTTTCTTTTAGTTCTATTTTGCCAGCTTCATCTGGTTCAGGCCTATGGTGTCCCCATCGGTAAGTAGAACCTGCTTTGAAGAGATGATTTCCTAATGGAACTAGGTAAAGACCTTTCTTCCAAATTCGGTTTTGTTTTAAGCTTTCACATTTCAATTTAAAAACATCGCCTTTGGCTGTAACCATAGGGACATAAGAAAAGTGCGGATTGTTTATGATTTCATAACCCTCACAACAAACTACTTTATTTGCCCATACATTTTGGTAACAAAAAAAATCATCATTGATTGTTAACTGAGCATAATCAAAAGAAGCATCCAAATAAATACCTTGTTCTTTCCATTGATTGCGCAATAGGGGAAGGAGCTCTTGTGTTTGCAGCCAACCTGTACTCAATATCTCAAATGCACCTAATTCATCTTTTAATCCCTTTGCTTTTTGTGGACTTGCATTGAGATGGTGCATGAAGTTTTCATCCTCTGCTTTTATGCTGAAATCGTTTTGTTCTTTGATACTTGCGAAACATTGATAAGTTGGCATTTCAAAAAGAAAATGACCATTTAATTCTTGTTCCATTTTTGAATACCATTCCTTACAATAAGAAAGCATTTCCTTCCATTTCCAAGCGAGAACCATTCTTTTGCCTGAAACAGGATTGTACATTCCAGCGGCAACAGCACTAGAGTGATAAGTTTGTTGATGATTGACAATACAAACGCTTTTGCCTGATTGCAAGAGTTGATAAGCCAGCACAGTGCCTGCTATTCCTTGTCCGATAATTAAATAATCAACTTGCTTCATGAATTGGTTTTTGAGCCCTTAACATGTGTTTCTTGCCTGGAGGTCCATCAATTCTGTTAACCTTTAAACCACTAGCCCTCATAGCTCTTTTTACATCTCCTTTAGCAGAATAGGTTACTAGTACTCCACTGGGTTTCATAACAGAATACAATTGATCAAATATCTCCTTACTCCACATTTCTGCTTGTTTATCGGGAGCAAATGCATCCATTAAAATCAAGTCATATGTTTCGTTAACATCAAACTTATAACTGATTAAATCCGCATGAATTTTCTTGAGTTCAAATTTGGGATTAATGGATTCAAACTGCTCCCATTTGCATAAATGTATTTTTTCGAACAAATGAATATCATGTTGAAATGGAATGAGTTGTTCAAGTAAATAATCATGAAGTGGATATTTTTCAATTCCTGTATATTGAATTTTTACTTGTTCATTCCATGCAGCTAATGCAAACAATATGGCATTGAGTCCTGTGCCCAATCCCACCTCAAACACCCTGATTTCATTGGGTTTAATTGCACCCTGATTGAATAAGTGGAACAATCCTTCTTTTACAAAAACATGATTACTTTCCTGCATTGCACCATGAACAGAATGATACGTTTCATTTAATTCAGGCAGAAAAATAGTTGCAGAGCCATCAGCTGTTTTTTGAACAATGGGAGAGGAGTTCACGATTATTTAGAAATTTCTAATTGAATATAAACAGGAAGATGATCACTGTATCCGTTTAAATATTTGTTTCCTGCAAAAGTTCTTTTTGGATTGCCTTTGTATTTTTCTTCAGTTTCTAACATGAACTCTTCTTTGAATATGCCAGCACTTCCTTTTTTATATTTCAATTTTCCTTTTCCATCAACCAAGTTTTTGTTTAAAAGTATTTGGTCTAAAACACCCCATTCGCCTTTGTATTTATGACTTCCAATTCCTTGTTGATGGAAGAGCCACATGGGATTGTAGAATTGTCTTTCATCATTCAACTCACTCATTGCAGCTTTTCCTTCTAAAACCTCAGCCATGCTTTTGTCATTAGGATGGTCGTTGAAATCACCTAACAAAATGGTATTTACTTTTTTGTCTTTTAAAACCAAACTATCGCATATAGCTTTTAATCTACTGGCCACAGCTACACGTTTGAATTCAGATTCTGATTGTCCTTCTCTTCTACTAGGAAAATGATTAACAAGGAAAACCAATCTGCTACCATTGGTCAGTTTAACATCAGCCATTAAAATATTACGGGTTTTATCACCCCCTATAAACTCGGGTGCAATCATGTAACTATGTCCTTTTACCGATTTTACTGAAGTAGCTTTATAGATAAAAGCATTGTCAATTCCTCTTTCATCTGGTCCCTCAAAAAATACATATTTATAATTTTGACCAGATACATTCAATTCTTTACATAGATCAGCTAAAGCAATTTCCGTCTCCACTTCACACATGCCTAAGAAATCAGGACCGCTTCCTTGGTTCATAGCCAGGATTACCTTCGACATATTTTTGAGTTTATTTTGGTACTTCTGGGTATTCCAAGCCAGCTTAGAGGATGGAAGGTATTCTTCATCTATTTTCTTTTCAGTATCAATGGTATCAAATAAATTTTCTTGATTATAAAAAGCAATGAAAACATTTTTACTAGCCTGTGCCTTTACATCTACGGTAGACATAAAACAAATAAGCAATAGTAAACCTATTGAATTCAGAGATAGGTTCAATTTTGTAAAACCTTTATTATTTTTTATTTTCTTCATATACATTAACGTACTTTCACTTTTAATTGAGAAACAAAAGTAAATGATTGGACATCTATTTAGTAAGTATTTTCCTGAAGAAAATCAGGATCAGCCATTTCAAAAATTATTGAACCTGTTTTTGCAGCTACTTCAATATACAAATGGCGATGTGGCTGAAGCCTTAGATTGGATGAATGAGATTGATAGAGAGCACCATATAACCAATGATGCCTATGGCATGGGTAATTTTATCAGCGATCTAAAGAACAAAGGTTATTTGGAAGAAAATCCTGTAAACGGCGAATTCACTCCCAGTTCCAAAACCAATCAAACTATTAGAAAAAAGAGTTTAGAAGAAATTTTCGGGAAGCTTAAAAAAAGTCCTGCGGGTAACCACCGCACCAAACATACGGGTCAGGGAGATGAAATGAACTCAGATACGCGAGCCTTTGTTTTTGGTGATATGTCGGATCAAATCGATTTAACTTCCAGTTTAAGAAATGCACAAGTGAATCATGGCATCGACCGATTTAATTTAACTGAAGGTGATTTAGAAATAAGAGAACGCGATTTCAAAGCACAAACCTCAACGGTATTAATGATTGATATTTCACATAGTATGATTTTGTATGGAGAAGATAGAATCACTCCAGCAAAAAAAGTGGCTATGGCTTTGGCTGAATTAATTAAAACCAAGTACCCTAAAGATACCCTTGATATTATTGTTTTTGGGAATGATGCTTGGCCCATTGAGATAAAAGATTTACCCTATTTACAAGTAGGGCCCTATCATACCAACACCTATGCTGGTTTAGAATTAGCCATGGACATTTTAAGGAAGAGAAGAAATTCCAATAAACAAATTTTTATGATAACCGATGGCAAACCCACTTGTTTAAAAGAAGGAACTGGTTATTATCAAAACAGTTTTGGTTTAGATAGGAAGATAATAAATAAAACCTTGACCATGGCGGCTCAAGCTAGAAGGCTGAATATTCCCATAACTACCTTTATGATTGCAAGTGATCCGTATTTGCAGAAGTTTGTTAGAGAGTTTACGGAAGTGAACAATGGCAAAGCCTATTATAGCTCTCTGAATGGATTGGGTGATTATATTTTTGAAGATTTTGAAAAGAATAAAAGAAAAAAAGTAAAATAAGAATGAATAGTTTATTAAAAATAAAAACACTGGGCGAGTTAAAAAAGAGTGGATACATTGCATTAAGTGTAAAAGAAGAAATGCGAAAAAATTTAATTGCATTTCTACAGAAAGGTGAAAATCCTTTTACAGGAATTGAAGGGTATGAAGATACCGTTATTCCACAATTAGAAACTGCTATCTTATCGAGACATAATATTATTTTATTAGGCTTACGCGGACAAGCAAAAACGCGTATTGCTAGGTTAATGTTGAATCTTTTAGATGAGTATATGCCCGTTGTTGAAGGTTCTGAAATCAATGACGATCCCTTGGCGCCTCTTTCTAGATTTGCAATTGATTTAATTGCAGAAATGGGTGATAAAACACCTATTACTTGGATGCATAGATCGGATAGATATACCGAAAAATTGGCCACACCAGATGTGAGTATTTCTGATTTAATTGGTGATGTAGATCCTATTAAAGCGGCATCATTGAAGTTACATTACAATGATGAAAGAGTGATTCATTTTGGATTGATACCAAGAAGTCACAGGTGTATTTTTGTTATCAATGAACTGCCAGATTTACAAGCAAGAATTCAAGTTTCCTTGTTTAATATTTTGCAGGAAGGTGATATGCAAATCAGAGGTTTTAAATTGAGACTACCATTGGATGTTCAATTTGTATTTACAGCTAACCCTGAAGATTATACCAATAGAGGAAGTATAGTAACACCATTAAAAGATAGAATAGATAGTCAAATCATTACCCACTATCCAAAATCAATTGAAATAGCAAAACGCATTACTACTCAAGAGGCACATATATCAAAAACTCAAAGAGAGCAAATAAAAGTGCCAGAAGTGATTTTAGACCTCATAGAACAAATAGCTATGGAGGCAAGAAGCAGTGAATTGGTGGACCAAAAAAGTGGCGTAAGTGCACGACTTACGATTTCCGCTTTAGAGAATGTTTACAGTGCAGCAGAAAGAAGAATGTTACTGAATAAAGAATTAAATACAACTGTGCGCTTGTCTGATATTTTTGGTGGAATTCCTAGTATTACAGGAAAAGTTGAATTGGTTTATGAAGGCGAATTAGAAGGTGCAGGTAATGTAGCAGTCACGCTTATTGGTAAAGCCATACGCACCTTGTTTTTACAACATTTCCCTGATCCTGAAAAAGCAAAAAAATCTAAAAAGCCCAATCCTTATGAAATAATCTTGAATTGGTTCAATGATGGTTATGATATCAAATTGAATTTTAATGAGTCACTGGTTGGGTATATTCAAACTTTGCACAAGGTTGAAGGACTGAATGATTTAATAAAAAACAAATACGCTGATTTGCCACAGGCAGAACAAATGGTATACAAAGAACTACTACTTTATGGATTAGCAGAGTTTAGTCAATTAAGTCGTTTGAATGTGACGAATGGAATTGAATTCAAAGATTTAATGAGTGGCATGTTTTCTATGCGCAATGATTCAAGGGATTTGCGTGAATAATTCTTATTCTTGTATAGATATTATATACGATGAAAACAAAAGAAGAGATAGTTAAAGACTGGTTACCCCGTTATACAGGTAGAGAATTAGATGCATTTGGAGAATATATTTTACTCACCAATTTCATTAATTATGTAGAAATGTTTGCGGCTAAATTTGGTGTTGAAATATTGGGAAAAGATAAGCCCATGCAATCGGCCACAGCAGAAAATATCACCATCATTAATTTTGGCATGGGTAGTGCCATGGCAGCAACATGTATGGACTTACTATCAGCAATTGAACCAAAAGCAGCTTTGTTTTTAGGTAAATGTGGTGGATTAAAAAAGAATACCAAATTGGGTGATTTGATTTTACCTATTGCAGCAATTAGAGGAGAAGGAACCAGTAATGATTATATCATGCAAGAGATTCCTGCTTTGCCATCTTTTAGAATGCAAAAAGCTGTTTCAGCTGCCATAGTAGCGCATGATATGGATTATTGGACTGGCACTGTGTACACAACTAATAGAAGAGTTTGGGAACATGATGAAGAGTTTAAATCTTATCTAAGAAAAACCCGCGCTATGGGTATTGATATGGAAACAGCAACTATTTTTATAGTAGGTTTTGTGAACCAAATTCCAAAAGGAGCATTGCTTCTTGTAAGTGATAATCCCATGACTCCTGAAGGTGTAAAAACATCAAAAAGTGATAAAAGTGTAACTGCCCAATTTGTTACGAAACATTTAGAAATTGGTATTGATGCATTGATTGAATTAAGAGATTCAGGCGAATCGGTTAAACATTTGAGATTTGAATAAATAACAATCAAACTAATTGAAAAAATGATGGGTAAAATAATTTTATTCATCATTTTTTTTTGATGTAAAAATTGATTTTTTATTTGTCGAAATTCTATTTTTAAAAAAAATAATAAACTGCCTTTTTAGCAATTTCTAAACCCGAAGTTTCCCCAAATTTTAAATAAAAATTCCTAAAATTAATAACAATTCCCAACCCCGAATGCGGTCGAATATTTAAAGAAAAATTGTGCAAATTAATAACAATCCCCGACCCCGAAGGTGGTCACATGTCCTAGCCGGTCGTATGTTTCAAGAAAAATTACGTGATTTAATTACAATCCCCGACCCCGAAGGCGGTCGAATATTTAAAGAAAGATTACGCAAATTAATTACAATCCCCGACCCCGAAGGCGGTCGTATGTCCTAGCCGGTCGAATATTTATTTCCCCTGTATGGTCTAAACACATTTTTTAAAATGGGTGAAATCGCAATAAACCCCAACCCCTTACAAGGCCTTCACCATTTCTTTAATCAATGCCGTCATCCTTGGTTCTGCTATTCCAGCTGCATTTAAAACATCTTGTAAACTTACCTCCTGAATGCGATTTGGAACACCTAAATCGGTTATGACTGAAATGGCAAAAACCGGAATATTCATATGTCTTGCTACAATATTTTCAGGAACTGTGCTCATACCAACAGCATCAGCACCAATCGTTCTTATGTATTTGTACTCAGCTTTTGTTTCTAGTGTAGGTCCCTGAACTGCCGCATAAACACCTTTTTGTAATTTGATGCCAATTTTATCTGCTACCACAAATGCCAACTGAATGAGTTCTGGATCATAGGCTTCACTCATATCCGGAAATCTTGGGCCTAAACTATCTTCATTTTTACCTCTTAAAGGATGTTCTGGTAATAGATTAATATGGTCATCCAAAACCATTAAATCGCTGATGGAAAAATTAGTATTAAGACCGCCGCTTGCATTACTAATAAACAGTCTTTTGATACCTAATAATTTCAAAACCCGAATGGGGAATGTTAATTCTTGTGCGGAATAACCTTCGTAGTAATGAAACCTGCCTTGCATCACCACCACTTCTTTGCCAGCAAGGGTGCCGAGAATCAAACGACCTTTATGACTTTCAACCGTACTTACAGGAAAATGCGGAATTTGCGGATAATCAATTGCATGTCGGATTTCAATTTCATCAACCAAGGCACCTAAACCGGTTCCCAAAATAATGCCTGTTTCAGGTATCTCGGTGAGGTAGCTTTTTAAATAGGCATAAGCCTCATTCATTTTTTGTAACATAATTTAACACAATTTCATCGAAGTTTTTTCCGCTTTCTTTGTGGAATACAACTTCAATAGGTAAAATATAGATGTCTGTGTTTTCTAGAAGTTCAGCATAAGTTGAAAGTCTGAGTTTACTTAAATCCTTTTCTGTGGTAAGTAATATTTCTGACTCCTGATTGGCTTTTAATTCATCTTGTAAATTCACCAAATCTCTAAAAGAATAATGGTGATGGTCGGGGAATTTTCTGATGATAATTTCGTCAAATTTCTTTTGAAGATAAATTTCAACACTTTTAGTATT
>JBMLPO010000117.1:0-2572 GCA_049242065.1 Bacteroidia bacterium | reverse complement strand
AAGTTTTTTACAGCGATTTAGGTATCAGAAAACCTGATTATTTTTTAAATGCTGCTGGTGAAACAGCCACAGGTACCGTTGGACAAATTCTTATCAAAATTGAACCGATTCTTCAAGCCGAAAAACCAGATGCATTCTTGGTTTTAGGTGATACCAATTCTTGCTTATGTGCTATTCCTGCAAAGAAAATGCACATTCCTGTTTTCCATATGGAAGCAGGTAATCGTTGTTTCGACCAAAGAGTACCAGAAGAAACAAATAGAAAAATTGTTGACCATATTTCTGATATCAATTTAACCTATAGTGATATAGCTAGAGAATATTTATTAAGAGAAGGAGTTTCACCTGATAGAATTATCAAAACCGGATCTCCTATGTTCGAAGTTCTACATCATTATTTACCTGCTATTCAACAATCAGATGTACTTCAAAAAATGAATCTTGAAAAAGGTAAATATTTTGTGGTTTCTTCACATCGTGAAGAAAATATCAATAGCGACAAAAACTTTAATGGTTTAATGGAATCTTTGAATGCTTTGGCCGATAAATACCATTACCCAATCATTGTAAGTACACATCCTCGTACTAGAAAAATGATTGAATTAAAAAAGGTTGTAGTAAGAGATGAAATTCAGTTTTTAAAACCAATGGGTTTCATTGATTACAATGCTTTACAAATCAATTCATTTGCAGTATTGTCTGATAGTGGAACCATTTCAGAAGAATCATCAATTCTAAACTTCCCTGCTTTAAATATTAGAGATGCTCATGAACGTCCTGAAGCTATGGAAGAAACCGCTGTAATGATGACAGGTTTAAATCCTGAAAGAATTTTGCAAGGTATTGTTCAGTTAAGATATGAATTAGAAGCTGGTAAAAGAATATTCAGACCTGTAAATGATTATAGTATGCCAAACGTAGCAGATAAAATGGTAAGAATTATTGTTTCTTATGTTGATTACGTTAAAAGAGTAGTTTGGAGTGAAATCCGGTAATTCAAAAAATCAATTTATAATCAACCTCATAAGGAAACTAGTTTTTCATCACTTTTCAATAAAATCCACTCTTATATAGAATGGCAAGTGCCAAAGTAAATATTTCAATTGTTACAGATAGTTTATTCATTCCCAATTGGGAGTATAAAATGATTGAAAAGCTACTTGCCATTCAAAATGTGCAAGTTGTATCAATTATTTATTTGCAATCAAACAAAAATACAAATGGCTATTTTGGATGCAATATTAATAGTAAAAATAGCTTTTTGTTGAAGTGGTTTTATAAATTCGAAACACGTTTGTTCGATCAGGCTCAATCTGCATTAAAGAATAAAAAAATAAATGAACTTCTTGATGGAGTTGAAATCATAAAATTTGACAATTCTTTCAAAGATATTGCAATGAAAAGGTTGAAGAGCCTTGATATTGATTTGTATGTTCAATTAGGTTTTTGTGAGACACCTGAACCTTGTTTTGAATTGGCAAAGTTTGGAGTTTGGAAAAATTTCTTTGGAAGTGCCGAAAGAGCAGACTTTGGCCCTCCGGGATTAATAGAGTTGCTTAACAAAAAACCGGATTCTTATTTAGGTTTGATTGGTTCTAAAGACAATAAAAATTGGTATTTATTGAATGATACTTATTCATGTACAGATAAAATAAGTTGGTTAAAAAACTTAAGTAATAGTCTCAATAAGGCTGCATCTCTTTTGCCTCGTAAATTAAATGAGCTGGTTAATCTAGAAAATGAGGATTTTTATTTAAAAGCTACTAAAAAATTAAATCAGTCTCAATTACCTGAAGATTTTGATTATTCTGGTTTGAATTCTTTTAAACTTTTATCCGGATTATTTTCAGTTTATACAGATTTTATTCTTTCTAAAATAGCTAATAAAAAATACTTCAAACAGTGGGTGTTATATATTGGAACTAATAAAGGTTCAAATTCCAAACCTGATTTTTCTACCTATGATATCATTCTTCCTCCAATAGATAGATCGTGGGCAGATCCATTTTTGTATACAAGAGAAAATAAAACATATATCTTTATTGAAGAGTATATTTTTACAACCAAAAAGGGGTTTCTTTCGGTTATGGAATTGTATGAAGATGGAACTTATTCATATCCAATAAAAGTTCTAGAAACAGATTACCATTTGTCGTATCCATTTTTGATTGAAGACGAAGGCAAATTATTCATGATTCCTGAAACTTCACAACACAATACAATTGAATTATTTGAATGTGTTGATTTCCCTTTGGAATGGAAGTTTAAAAAGTTAATTAAATCAGATATCTGCGCTGTTGATTCAACAATAATTAAGAAAGATGGATTGTTTTGGATGTTTAGTAATATAAAAGAAAACAAAGGTGCTTCCAGTCATGATGAATTGTTTTTGTTTTATGCTGATAGTTTAACAAGCGACAATTGGGAAGCTCATCCACAAAATCCTATTGTTTCTGATGTAAGAGGAGCAAGGCCTGCTGGAAATATTATTCATGAAAATGATAAATTGTTTAGAGTAGCCCAAAATTGTTCAAACCATTATGGTTATGGAATGAAAATAGCTGAAATTATA
>JBMLPO010000116.1:0-11325 GCA_049242065.1 Bacteroidia bacterium | reverse complement strand
TAATTTGCATGAGCTTGTTATTTGCAGGCTTATTGTGCAGGAAATTTCAAAACCTATTTCCTGATGATATAAATCTATATTTAGGTGATACCATTTGGGCTATGATGGTATATTATTTCTTTCGAGGTTTCTTTTTCAAACATGTTATCATTCAACATGCTTTGTATTGTTCATTGTATTGTTACATCACAGAGATTTCTCAATTATATCATGCCCCTTGGATTGATTCAATAAGAAATACAACTATCGGCGGACTGGTACTAGGCTTTGGCTTTCTTTGGTCTGATATAGTTGCTTATACATTAGGAATAAGCTTAAGTATTTTATTAGAGTTTTTACTATCAAAGTTTGGAAAGCGAATGAAATAAAAACGAACAAACTATTGAATCTAGTCATTCTAATTCAAACCCTTTATTCAAGTTATTTTAAGAAATTCAAAGTCTTTATTTTGTATTTTAGTGCCCTCATAGATTTGTCATTTTGAGCAAAAAAAAATCCATAAAATTCTATTTAATGAAAATTAGCCTTATGCTAATTGTGTTTTTATTTAATTCATTAAATGGACACGCTCAATGCACATTTGCTAATAGATTGAGTTCTGCGAATTTGGTTACCAATGGAGATTTTTCAGGCGGAAATACTGGCTTTACAACGAATCTTACTTATTCAACAGCAAGTCCACTCATGGAGGACAAGTATGTTATTACCACGAATGCATCTTTGGTACATTTTGGTTATACAGGTCTTGATCGTTCAGGAACAGGAAATTTCATGGTAATCAATCAAGGACCCAATAACATTGTTTGGAAACAAACTATAGCTGTTCAAAATAATGAATCATATTTATTCGCTGCTTGGTTCAAAAATGTTGTTAAACTTCCAGATTATGCCGGACTCCCTAATGCCAAAATGGAGCTTTGGATTAATGGCAGCAAAGTGAGTTCAACGCTTGTTGTTACAGATGCTCCAGACGAATGGAGATTGCTTGAATGTAACTGGAATTCAGGAACAGCTACTACTGCCAATCTTGAAATTAGGAATGCAGAAACCCAAGTGAATGGGAATGATTATGGGATTGATGATATTACCTTTAAATCGTGTTGTCAGGATAAAGTTGAAGCTGGTGCTAACCAAACCATTTGTTTAGGAGATAGTATTCAATTAAATGCCAATGGAAGTGGCACTTTTGTTTGGTCGCCGGTCTTTTATATCAATAATATCAATGTCCCTAATCCTGTTGTGAGGCCACCCGTTACCGCTCGTTATTATGTAACTCGAACCAATGGATCCTGCGTTTCAAAAGATACCATCCTAATTACTGTTGAACAAGTTTCCGCCAATGCAGGAATAGATCAAAAAATATGCGCGGGAGATAGCATTCAACTCTATGGAAAAGTAGTTGCCAATACTTGGGAATGGATTCCTACAACAGATTTAAGCAATCCCCTGAGTCTGCAATCTTGGTTCAAACCAAAAGCCAATTCTAAACTTGTATTAAAAGCTGAAATTACCAATTGTGTGCGTTATGATACGGTAGAAGTTTCAATATTCAGCAGCATATCAGCCAATGCAGGTCGTGATACCTTTACTTGTTCAGGCAGGCCCATACAATTAAATGCAAGTGGTGGAAACAATTATTTATGGCTCACCAATTATAGAATCAATAACACGAATATTCCTAACCCAATTGTCTCTCCACTTGTTGACACCTCTTATATTTTAAGGGTACAAATAGGAAGTAATTGTTTTGGATATGATACCATTTCGGTTCAAGCCAATGCTTCTGCACAAATTGAATTAGGACCCGATTTAGGGCACTGTTTTGATGGTGCTGTTCAAATTCCAACAGTTTTTAAAAGTCCTGTGGATTCATTTTCTTGGTCGCCACAAAGCGGACTAAACAATACAAAAATTGAACGACCTTTTGCAGCTGTTAAAGGTAAATTAACTTACACCTTAACAGCTTATAATAGAGGGTGTGAAGTTAAGGATAGTGTGCTGGTTTATGAGATGCCTAAGGTAACTGCCAAGTTTACTAGCAATCCTCAAAATGCAGTTGCACCTAGTTATGTGCAATTCATTAACCAATCTACAAATGGAACTAGATTTTCTTGGGAATTTGGAGACGGTTCATTTCCCTCTCAGGAAGTAAATCCGGTGCATTACTACAAAGATACTGGCTCTTTTGTTGCACGTTTGTTTGCAATAGATAGTTTAGAATGCGCAGATAGAGCAGTTCAAACAATGGTTTTGGTAACGGCACCCTATTTAAAAGTTGCCAATGCGATTACCTTAAATGGGGATGGTTTGAATGATAAATTTATTCCAGTGTTCAATGCTGAAGCCTTCTTATGGTTGAAATATACCATCTATGACAGATGGGGAAATGAATTATTTTATACCGAATATCCAGGACCTACAAATTGGTGGGATGGGACCTGCGACGGAAAGCCTTGCCCCACAGGTACCTACTTTTATAAACTCGATGCCATAGGACGAAATAATGAACCCTTTAATTTAAAAGGCATCATTGATATTTTGCGTTAAGGAGTGCTTTCTATTAGACGATTTATTTTAAAAAAGCCATCCGACTTATTACAAACCTAAAACTAAAATTAATAACACTCTCTTATTCTGCATATTAAGCTCTATTAAAACTAATGGGATTAAGTTATTTTTAAGAAAAAAATAATAGGAATATGCTAATTTTGAGAGATTAGGAAAATTGAATCGTTCAGGTTTTAACTTACTTATAAAAACTGCAAGTAATACCTGTTTGTTCATTCAAATCAAATTAGAAAAAGTGTAGCTCATGAAGATAAAATTACTTAGTTCGATTGTATTCTTTTTTTTGATCTTAGCCATTAAGCCACTTGAACTGAAGGCTCAAACCTATTCGTGGGCAGTAAAAGCTGCAGGCAATGGAATTGATCAAACCAGAGCAATTGCTACTGATGCACAGCAAAATGTTTACCATTACTTTTATTATACTGGTAATATTACCATAGATAGTGCTGGAACACCTATTACGCTCACAAGTAATGGAGGTAAAGATTTAGCCATTGTGAAATACAATTGTAACAAACAATTTCAATGGGTAGTAAGAATTGGTGGTCCTTATCAAGATGGTGGCGATTTCAATAACATGGGTATTGCAGTGGATTCACTTGGTAACATCTATGCATCTGGCTCCTATCGTGTTCAATTATTTGTGACATCTACCAATGGTACTACAATTACAAGAGGAACCAGTGGACCAGTGAGTGTTATTGACAATGCGTTTGTATTAAGAATGAACAATGCTGGAATTGTACAGTGGGTTAATACAGGTATCAGTGCTGGTGATGATGAAAGTGGGGGCTTAACTATTGATAGAAGCGGAAATGCAGTAGTAACAGGTTTTCACTCGAATGGTTGCGTATTCACTTCAACAAGTGGCACTACTAATGCCGCCTTAGCCAGTGTTGGTAATACAGATATTTTTGTAGTTAAATATTCTAGTGCTGGTGAGATTCTACTAAACTTTACAGGCGGAGGAAACTTCCAAGATTTGGGAGCCGATATTGAATTAGATAGCGCTGATAACATTTATGTAGCAGGACAGTTTGGAAATGGCGGTTCAGGAGTGATGACTTTGGGAAATGTAATTTCTAATATTGGAAGTTGGGGTGCCTTTGTAGCCAAAGCTAATTCAAGTGGAACTTGGTTATGGGCAAATTCAATGGGTCAAACCGCTTCTGAAGGATTCTCTTCTTTAGTAGTAGATGATTTGAATGATAGAGTTTATATAACAGGTCATTACAATGGAAATTCTCAAGTAAACACTAGGCCGGGTGGAACTTTTGTAAACGTCACTTCCAATGGTCAATTTGATGCCATTTTAGTCTGTATGAATTTAGATGGAGCTACACAGTGGGCAAGAGTTATGGGTAGTGTTTCAAATGATTATGGATATGGAATCACACTGGATGCTAACCTGAACGTCTTATTTTCAGGAGAATTTTCTGGAAGTATTTCTTTAGGAACTTTCAATATCAATTCCTCTGGAAATTCATCGGGTTATATTGGTCGAGTTTCAAGATTAAATGTACCATTGAACCTCTATAAAATAGGAACAACCAGCCCAGGCTTCCGTTCTACAAGTGTTTTACATACGGGTAGTTCAGGCAAAATATATGCAGGTGGATATTATATTTCTAGCCCTGTTTACTTCACCAATGATACCTTAACAGGAGTAAGTTCTGAAGATGCATTTCTTGCTAAGATAGATGAAAACGATACTACTTTATTGAGAAGCACAGCAACAACTATACAATGTACTGCAGATACTGCTTACATGTATATTCCCAACAAAGGATTTGGAAATTATAGGTGGTTGAGAAATGATACTTTGATTACTGTTACTACAGATAATACTTTTAAAACCATTATTGGTGGAACTTATAAAGTTGTAAGCATTTCTCCTTGCGAACCTAATGATACCTCTATTGCAATTACCGTAAACAAACTAACTACTTTTATTACTCCTCGTTTAGGTGATAAAACCATTTGTAGAAATGATAGTACCCAATTGGGAGGAAATACGGCTTATAACTATGCATGGACCCCAGGAACAGGCTTGAGAGATTCAACTGCAGCAAGTCCTTGGGCATTACCTACCACCAACACAACTTACTTTGCAACAATTACAACACAAGGATGTACGTCTAGAGATACCTTGATCATTAGCGTTACTCAAAACTGTTGCATAACCTGCTCTACACCTTATGATATCAATCAAGGTCTCATTGCTTGTTTTCCGTTTAATGGAAATGCGAATGACGAAAGTGGAAATGGAAACAATGGAACAGTAACAGGAGCCACCTTAACTACAGATAGATTTGGAGTTGCAAACCGAGCCTATCAATTCAATGGTTTCAATAACTTTATCAATGTTCCCAATTCGGCAAGTTTGGCTTCTCCAACAACAGAGGTTACAATCGCCTTTTGGGCGCGTATCAATAGTTTTTATAACTTTAACCCAACCAATGTTTTTGCTTCTGCAGTTACAAAAGGAAGTTCCACAACAAATTATCAATACCGCTTTGCAGTAAAAAACAATGGAATCCTCGCCTTTAATAATAACAGACAATGGAATTATACTGTTGGAACTCCTACTAATTTAGCCGTTTGGTATCATTTTGCTTGTACTATTAAAGATACCCTTTTAACCTATTATAGAAATGGTTTACCCGTAGGTTCAACAACAGTTACTAGCCCTCATACTAGTGCAAGAAATGAAAACCTTAGAATTGGAAGAGGGAATCCAACCAATGCTGCAGACCAATTTAATGGGGTGCTAGATGATGTGAAAATTTGGAATAGAGCTTTATCAGGAAGCGAAATCTACAAACTTTATGCTTTGAGTTCTATCAATGGATTACCGCAAGTAAACGCTGGTGTAGACAAAAACATGTGTAAAGATGATAGTGTTTATATCAACGCAACAGGAACAGGGATTGCTAGTTTCCTTTGGACCCCCAACAGAACTATCATGACCGACTCTACTGCATTAATCATTCGTGCATGGCCACTTGATACTACACGTTTCATATTACGTGCAGATGTAAGCGGTTGTAAAAACTATGATACCATGACAGTAAATGTAATTGACTTTAAACCCGATGCAGGTTTACCTCAAAACATTTGTTATGGTGACAGTACACAATTAAATGCAAGTGCCGCAGTATTGCACCAATGGTCGCCAAATATCAATATCAGTAATGTGAATATTGCTAATCCTTGGGTTAGACCTGATACTACAATGAAATATTATCTCACAGCAAATAATGGTTTGTGTACTAGATATGATACGGTAGATATCAATGTTACCAGAGTCTATCTAGATCCTGTTTCAGACACTACCATGTGCCTAGGTGATAGTGTTCAAATAGCAATTAATACCACAGGAATTTTAACCTACTTTCCTACAACAGGTATCAGTGATACAACCATTAGTAATCCATTTGTAAAGGTGGCAAGCAATACAGACTATATCATCACCTCTACTTTATTTGGTTGTTCTGTGAGAGATACTTTCCAAGCCAATACATCAGTACTAAATTTAGATGCAGGACCTAATCGTGAAATATGTATTTTCGATTCTGTTCAATTGAATGCAGTAGCAAGTCCGGGTGCAGATTATAGATGGACACCTAATTATTTCATTCAAGATACCGCAATATCCAATCCTTGGGTGCATCCACAAATCACAACGGTTTATTACCTCAGGTCTCAAAACGGGTATTGTGTGAAGTATGATAGTGCCATTGTAACCGTTAATAGACCCATTGCAAATGCAGGTACTGATAAAACCCTTTGTCTAGGTGATACCATCAGATTCAATGGTACTTCAAATGGAATTACCTCTTGGTCGCCAAGCACGGGAATTCTTGATACAGGCGCAGTTGCAAGATTAACTCCATTGGTCAATACAAGTTATGTCATGACCGTAACACAAGGAATCTGTTCTGCTACTGATACAGTCAATGTTGAAGTTTTAACTCTTTCAGTTGATGCAGGAACCAACCAAAAAATATGTTTAGGTGACTCTGCACAATTAAATGCAAGTGGTGCCATCAAATACAATTGGCTTCCTTTGTATGCTATTAATGATACCAGTATAGCCAACCCTAAAGTAGCCCCAATTACTAAAACTACTTATTATGCTATTGTAAGTAATGGTTATTGTTTCAGATATGATTCTGTAGAAGTAGATGTTCAATCTGTTAATGCACAAGCTGGTTTAGACACCTCTGTCTGTGAGGGCGAATCAGTACGTTTGAGTGCAAGTGGAGGAACATCTTATGTATGGACTCCTGCTACTGGTGCCGATAATCCTAATAGTGCTAATCCATTGGTTACTCCTACACTTTCAGGAACATGGGTTGTAAAAGTAAGTGATGCTTTAGGCTGTTATGATTTTGATTCTTTAGATATTAAAATACATGCATATCCTACCATTGAAGCAGGTCCTGATTTAAAACATTGTCCTGGTGATTTGGTTCAAATCAATGCAAGTGCAAAAGATTATACTTCTATTATTTGGACACCTGCAACAGGATTAAACGATAGACTCAGTATAACTCCTTTTGCATCCGTTTCAAGTAATACACAGTATGTATTAACTGCTAAAAACTATCAATGCGTTAAATATGATACAGTAAATGTTTCATTACCTCCAACCATTGTAGCTGATTTTGATTTAAGTCCTGCAGAAGGAAATGCTCCTTTATTGGTTCAATTCACAAACAAAAGTCAGAATGCACATTTCTACACTTGGACATTCGGTCCTGTTGGAGCGAGCTCTACTTTGAAAGACCCAGCATATACTTATAATGAAAAAGGAGTCTTTACTGTAAAACTAACTGCAGAAGATAGCACGGGTTGTATCGATACCGCATCAAAAATTGTGAATGTTGATATTACTGCAGCCATGTTTGCACCAAATGCATTTACACCAAACAATGATGGAGACAATGATGTCTTTGCTATTACTTATCCTGCTTCAGAATTCGAATTCTTAGAATACAGAGTATATAATAGATGGGGCGTTGAGATCTTTGCAACAAGAATGCCAGGAGGTCAATGGTGGAATGGTACAGATGGAACCAATCCTGCACCAACAGATACGTATACTTATGTATTGAGTGCCAAAGATAAATATGGTAAGAAATACAAACTAACAGGTACCATTTACCTGGTTCGATAAGCAAAAAAATCCCGCCCTTCAGCGGGATTTTTTTATGCTTATTGAAAATGAGAGCAATACATGAACAAAATCAAGAATTTTTATTCGGTCTCTCCATTGGATTATCTTAATTTAGCAGCGCAAAAATTAAAGCCATATGTCATTCAGAACAGAACATGATACCATGGGCGAGGTACAAGTACCTGCCGACAAGTATTGGGGAGCGCAAACCGAGCGTTCAAGAAATAACTTTAAAATTGGTCCCGAGGCAAGCATGCCAAAGGAAGTAATTTACGCATTTGCTTATTTGAAAAAAGCTGCTGCTCACGCCAATATGGATTTGGGTGTATTGAGCAAAGAAAAATGTGAGTTAATCAGTAAGGTTTGTGATGAAATTTTAACTGGTTCTTTAGATGGTGAATTTCCATTGGTTATCTGGCAAACTGGTTCAGGAACCCAAAGTAATATGAATGTGAACGAGGTAGTAGCTTACCGTGCACATGTATTAAGCGGTGGTTCTTTAACAGATGAAAAGAAAGTATTACATCCAAATGATGATGTAAACAAATCTCAATCTAGTAACGATACCTACCCTACTGCTATGCATATTGCAGCATACAAACTAGTGGTAGAAAATACCATTCCTGGTATTCAATTATTGAGAGATACCTTTGCTGCTAAATCTGAAGAATTCAAAAACATTGTTAAAACAGGAAGAACCCATTTTATGGATGCAACTCCTCTAACATTGGGTCAGGAATTTTCAGCCTATACACAACAACTAGACAATGGAATCCGTGCATTAAAATCTGCATTAGAAATGGTGAAAGAACTTGCATTAGGAGGAACAGCAGTTGGAACTGGTTTAAATGCACCTAAAGGTTATGATGTATTGGTTGCTGCTAAGATTGCAGAATTTACTGGATTGCCATTTGTAACTGCTCCAAACAAATTTGAAGCACTTGCTGCACACGATGCAATGGTTGAATTAAGTGGTGCCTTGAAAAGAGTAGCAGTTAGTTTAATGAAGATTGCAAATGATATCAGAATGCTTTCATCTGGACCAAGAAGTGGTATTGGTGAAATCATCATTCCTGATAATGAACCTGGCTCATCAATTATGCCTGGTAAAGTAAATCCTACTCAGCCAGAAGCAATGACCATGGTGGCGGCACAAGTGATGGGTAACGATGTGGCTGTTGGAATTGGTGGTAGTAATGGACATTTTGAATTAAATGTTTTCAAACCATTAATTGCAGCTAACGTATTACAAAGTGCCAGATTAATTGGAGATGTATGTGTATCATTCAACAACAATTGCGCTGTGGGTATCAAGGCAAATCATGAAATTATCAATCGTCACCTTGAGAACTCATTGATGTTGGTTACTGCTTTGAATACGCATATTGGCTATGAAAATGCTGCTAAGATTGCTAAGAAAGCCCATAAAGAAAATAAAACTTTAAGAGAAGCTGCTATTGAATTGGGATTGGTTACCAATGAACAATTTGATCAGTGGGTAGTTCCTGCCAATATGGTTGGAAATCTATAATTATTAAATTTATCAATTAAAGGCTGCATATCATTTCTATATGCAGCCTTTTTTATGCATAGATATTTAATCTAAATCCTGTTCCATGGTGGTTCATGAGCTCTATTTGTGCATCATGACATAAGTACTTTCTTAATCGAGAAATAAATACATCCATACTCCTTCCTGTGAAATAGTCATTGCTTCCCCAAACTTTCTTTAATAGTTCCTCTCGCGTCACAACTTTATTTTTCTTCAAACACAATTCCTTTAACAAATCAGCTTCTTTACTAGTCAGCACTTTTACACCATTCTTATGTTTTAATTCTAATCGCGAGTGGTCAAAAACATAAGTTCCTATTTCAAACTGAAACTCGTTATGATGTTCCTGAACAATATCTTTTCTTTTTACAAAGACTTTGATTCTAAATAACAATTCTTCCATACTAAAGGGTTTAACCAAATAGTCGTCTCCACCTGTTCTGAAGCCTGATAACTTATCTTCTTTCATCCCCTTTGCCGTTAAGAAAATTATTGGAATACTTTGGTCTTTTAACCTGATTTGTTCAGCCAAACTAAATCCATCCATTATGGGCATCATCACATCCAACAAACAGATATCATATTGATTCTTCAGAAAAGCCTCTAAGGCTCTTTTCCCATTCTCAAAACAATCCACTTCATATTGATTCATCTCAAGGTTGTCTTTTAAAACAAATCCCAAATTGGAATCGTCCTCGGCCAAAAGAATTTTAATTTTACGCATCATTATTGTTCTACATTCATTCTAACAAAAAAGGAAGTTCCCTCATCTATTTTACTTTTCATACTTAGCTCAGCCTTGTGCGCACGCATTACCTTTTTTACATAACTCAACCCAATTCCAAACCCTTTTACATCATGAATATTACCAGTAGGTATTCGGTAAAATTGTTCAAATATTTTTTGTTGGAAAGCAGGTGCGATGCCTATGCCATTGTCTTTAATCTCTAATTCTAATAGATGCTTCCCTATATTCCTAGTACTTATCATGATACTTGGTTTTTGCTTACAATATTTCTTAGCATTATCTAGTAAATTCAGGATGGCTTGATAGAAATGAAATGGATCGATAAGCACCAATTTTTGTTCCGCATCCAAGCTACAAATCAATTCACAAATCTTATCTGGGTCTTGCTTACACCAATCTGCAAAATGTATTTGTATGAACTGATGTAAATCTATTTTTTCAGGTTTCAATAAAATTAAATTCCCATCCCCTGCAAAGGATAATACACGGTCGAGTTGTGCCTTTAAACGCTCCGATTCCCGAGCAATAATCTCCAAATACTTCATCTCTTTCTCTTCGCTTTGATGTGCAGATTGAAAGCCCATGATACTTTTTACTGATAATGAAATTGTAGTAAGTGGTGTTCTGATTTCATGGGCCATATTATTAATAAAATCTCTTTGAATTTCTGCATATCGTTTTTGTTTTAATATCACAAACAAACCATACCCAAAAAACAAACTCACGAGTAAAACAGCTAAAGAAGAGAACAGCCATACTCCCATTTCACTTATTAAATTTCCTGCATGATGTGGAAAGTAAATAGTAAAATAATAGTTGGCAGGAAACCCATATTTAGGGTCTAGATATTGAATATTTCCCGCTTCTGAAATTACTTCTGTTCCGCCTAAAATGGGCTTCTTTGATGCGCAATCGAAAACAGCAAATTCATAGTCTTCTTGTATTCGGTATTTAATGAACTCATTTTTTAAATAATATTCCAATACAGCAACTTCAGTAGGTGCATCTAATTGTACAACAAACAATTGTTCATTCACTTGCTCAACAGGATGGCTATTACTCTGTTTATTTCCATGGTAATCTAAAATACCTTTCACCACTTCACGCAGCGACATCTCCACTTGTTTATTGAATTCAGCCTGTTTATACTGAAATGCTTTACGAAACCAAAACATTTGTGTAAGTAAGATTCCACTAATGGAAACAATGGCTAAAACAATAAATATTCTAATAGTGCTGCTGCGCATATAAAAACAAATGTAAACTTTGATAGCA
>JBMLPO010000115.1:0-11957 GCA_049242065.1 Bacteroidia bacterium | reverse complement strand
TCTACTTCACCAGTACCAATTCTATGACCTGATACATTGATTACATCATCAACCCTACCAGTTATTCTGATATAACCATCTTCATCTCGTTTACAACCATCACCTGTAAAATACTTACCTGGGTAGGTACTGAAATAATTGAGTTTAAATCTTTCATGATCTCCATAAACGGTTCTTGCCATACCTGGCCATGGAAAACTAATACATAAATTACCTTCAACACCATTGCCTTCAATAACAGTTCCTTTTTCATCTACAATTTGTAACTGAACACCAGGTAATGGCAATGTTGCAAATGCTGGTTTTAATTTTGTTATTCCAGCTAAAGGTGAAATCATAATTCCTCCTGTTTCTGTTTGCCACCATGTATCAACAATCGGACATTCTCCTCTACCTGCATTTTCATGATACCAATGCCAAGCTTCTTCATTAATTGGTTCTCCTACTGAACCTAAAACTTTTAATGAAGACAAATCCTTCCCTTCGAATGGTTGGGTTCCGAAAACCTCCAATGAACGAATGGCTGTAGGTGCTGTATAAAAAGTATTAACTTGATGTTTTTCAATTAAACTCCAAAAACGACCTGCATCTGGAAAAGTTGGAACCCCTTCAAACATCACTGTGGTAGCTCCATTTAATAATGGTCCGTAAACAATATAACTATGCCCAGTTACCCAACCAATATCTGCCGTGCAACAGAATATATCACCATCTTGGTATTGAAAAACATTTTTAAAAGTATAGGCTGAATAAACCATATAACCAGCTGTAGTATGCAAAACACCTTTTGGCTTTCCAGTAGATCCTGATGTATACAAAATGAATAAGGGATCCTCACTTTCTACCTCTGTAGCCACATGTTCATCAGATGCCAATGCCATCAAGGTAGACCAATCCAAATCACGACCTTCTTTCATTTCTTTAGGAAAGTTTTTGTGATTGTAAACAATACATGTTTTGATACTTGGAGATTTCTCCATGGCCTCATTCGCAATCTCTTTTAAATCTATTTTCTTTTCTCCCCTATGCATTCCGTCTGCGGTTATTAGGTAAGAACAATTGGCATCAACAATTCTGTCTGAAAGTGATTGAGAAGAAAATCCTGCAAATACAACTGAATGAACTGCACCAATTCTTGCACATGCCAACATTGCAACTGCAGCTTCAGGTATCATAGGCATGTAAATACAAACCCTATCCCCTTTTTTCACACCTAAAGAAACCAAAGAGTTAGAGAATTTATTCACCAAAACCGATAGTTCCTTATACGTTAATTTTCTATACTTATCATGTGGATTATTGGGCTCCCAAATAATTGCTGTCTGATCTCCTTTACTAGCTAAATGACGATCGATACAGTTTTCAGTGATATTTAGCTTTCCCCCTTCAAACCATTTGATTTGTGGTTCAGTGAAATTCCAATTTAATACAGCATCCCATTTCCTTTTCCAGCTAAATGTTTCTGCAATATTCGACCAAAAGCCTTCAGGATTTTGAGTACTTTCCAAATAGGCCTTTTGATATTCTTCGATTGTTTTTATTTGAGGTATCATTGCTTAATAGTATTTAAATCAAATTTGTTTTTGTTCAATCAAAGTAAACAAGACAAAAGTCAAATTCCACCTGTTTTTATGCTAAATAAATATACCTAAGTATGATTTTAACTTTTACTCAAGGATTTGAAAAAGGCATTCAGGGTTTCCTCTTGTTTCTTTTTTCTGATTGATTCCTCCAAATCATAGGGCTTTGCAGCTCTGTCTTTACAATTACTCACAGAACAAGTTTCACAAATATGATTTACTTCTGAGCGAATGATAGCAGGGTCTTCAGCAAATTTTATTTTCTCTAATAAATCCTTATTCACCAAAAATCCGATGCTAATGCTGCTGTTCAAATTCTCATCAATTTGATGAGGTCTTGCAATACTGATTAATAGATATTCAAAATCTGTATCTAAATATTTTGAACGTTGAACATGAATTAGAGGCTTGGTAACAATACCTCTTCTCTTTTCTCTTTGTTTGGTTAGTTCTGCTAGACTTCTTATTGCGGCCCATCTACGGCAATAGTGTTTTCCTAATCCACTTGCATGCGGACTATGCATTTGTCCCAAATGAAGTTCTTTATCCAATTCATAAGAAAACTTCATTTTGGTATTATAGAATCGCAAAAAGAATAAATTATTGATTCCAAACTCATGCGGAATAACAGTACATAGACGATACAAAAATGTCTCTGCACTTACTTTATATTTCTCAATCAATTTGATGAGGTAATCCTCGTTCCAATTTTTAAGTGCAAACCATTTATTTAAATCTGCAACAATTTCATCATAGGGCATCAAAATTGCATTGGCAAAATAAGATGCTTTAAAATTATTGAGAGCTTCCTCAAAAGTTTTTACTCTTACAATGGTAGAGGTATGTGGCCTGTCTTTAAGTGCCAAAATACAATAACCCAATTCCCTAGTAATTTGAAAACATTTTTGAGATTCTTTCAAAGTAGGATTGAGATAATACAATGTTCTTTTACCCGGTATGGTTAAGGAACGAAAATCACTTAAGCCTTTATCTTTAAAACTTTCGTCGGAGATAACCGTATAATGAAACTTCTCTTCAAGTATTTGAATCAAGGTGGAAGATTGCGTGAGTTTAACACGATTCAATCCCGATTGCTTCACAAATGATACAACAGCCATTTCCAAGTCTTCAAAATAATTCATGTGAAGCTCTTGGTAGGCTCTTAATGCCCTAAAGTAGAACTGCTCACTAGTTAATTGATAACTACGAGCAATTTCAATAAGTGTTGTAATGAACGAATTCACCTTTGCTGGTGCTGCTGCAATCATTTCAATCAACTTATTTGCTTCAATTCCAAATAGGCCCAAAGGAAACTGACTCAACAACTCAGAATTGATGGCTTGCATCGCAGGAGCTAAAGCCTTGTTCACCTTTAATGAAACCAATTGGTCATAAGGAATGGATAGGGCTTCGGCCAATGCCATGATTTTATCCGATTTGGGGTATTTTTTCCCTTTCTCAATTTCATTGATATAAGAAAGGCTGATTCCAGACTTTTTACTGAGATCAGACAAAGAAAAGCCTTTGGCATTTCTTAGCTGTCTCAATTTAAGACCAAAAATAATCTGTACCTGATCGTTTTTTTTCACCCTGAATTACTTTTCTGCAAAAAATTCTATGTATCCAAAACTAAGTAAAATCAAGGTATGTGCAAGATGTAGGCTAAAAAAAATGAAAAAATGCGAAAATTTTCTTTTAGCGAAATTTCGCTAATTCAAATTTTATTATAATATTTGCATACGGAAGTTCAGCAACACTGAATTCCATTTGGATGACTGTAATTTTTTGATTGATACATCCAATTCCTTGGAGGGTGGTTCTTTCAGGGCATTGGTTAGGTTTGGTAAAAGCCTGCTGAGCATATCAGCAGGTTTTTTTTTGCTATTCCGCTAATAAGTCATTCACCTTTTGCATCAAGGCGCGGGTAGAATAAGGTTTGGTCATGTAGAAATCTGCCCCATAACTCATTCCTTTTTGTATATCACTTTCTTTTGATTTTGCAGAGAGGAAAATTACTTTACAAGAACTTAAATCCGCTTTAGATTTGATGTACTCGCAAATTTGATAGCCATCAATATCTGGCATCATAATATCCAGCACGGCTAGATCTGGCTTTTGCTTTTTTACAATTTCCATTGCTTCTGTTCCATTCCTAGCAATGAATACATCATAACCGCTTTTCCTCATCAGGAACTCTAATGATAAGAGAATATTAGGTTCATCATCCGCCACCAGAATTCTAATTTTATCAATCTTCGTCTTCATTAAGCTTCCTCTTTAAGTATGGGTATTGTAAAAACAAATGTAGCACCTTTTCCTGTTTCACTCAAAACACTTATTTCACCGCCATGTAAATCAATTATTTTCTTACAAATTGCCAATCCCAAGCCACTTCCTTTTGGCTTTCTAATGGTTTGATTACGTGCCTGAAAAAACTTCTCAAATATCAGTTGTTGATATTCAGCCTGAATCCCTTTTCCATTGTCTTTTATTACAAATTCTAAATGATGATCCAAACTTCTTACTACAATCTGAATGAGTCCATCTGGCGCTTCAGTAAACTTCACTGCATTGGATAATAAATTAATCATCACTTGCATGATTTTGTCTTTATCCAATAAGTACAAGTCATCATTTAATTCTACCTGAATATCTAATTGAATATCTTTTTCTCTTGCCAATTGTTTGATTGAATCAACCGATTCTTGAACGATATCCGGAACTTTTTCATTGGCTAGATTCAGCTTTTGTTTTCCTGAATCATATTTCTCTAAATCTAATACCTGTGAGATCAATCTAGAAAGCCGGTCTGTTTCTTTGTTTATGATTAATAAATACTGTTGTCTTTCTTCTAAATCAATATCCGGATTATCATATAAGATTTCAGAAAATGCACGTATGGATGTGATAGGAGTTCTTAACTCATGGGTGACTGTTGCCAAAAAATCATCCTTTAATTCATCTATTTCTGTCAATCGAATATTGGCCGATTCCAATTGCTCTTTCGCCTTTTTTAATTCACGATTCAACATCATCAATTGTTGTGATTCTTTTAAGATATCTAACAATTCCGCCAGTTTAATTTCCTCTTCTTTCACAACAGAGGCCAACATAATCCGCGCAGATGCGGCACCAATAATTCCAGCCAATACCCGTTCTACATAAGCTACAAGTTTTGGATCTGCTTTACTTTGATTTAAATCTAAATTATTTCTGGCTGCAAAATTTAAAATCGCGTTTTTACTTCTTAACTCCCCTAAAAAATTAGCCAATAAGGATTCCATATCTGGTATACTAGCTATTCCTTTCCACATGGGAGTGGTATCCATTAATTTCTCATACTTAAAAATATCGACAAAAATTTCTGCCTGATTTTGTTCTGTGGAATCAGACTTACTCCAAACAGAAACTAATATATATAAACCTATATTGAAGAGTAAACTAAAAAACAAAGCATGTACAATCGGACTGAATTCTTTCATCCCAAATAATGCATTAGGATTTAACCATTGTAATCCCATGGGGCCGTTTACAACAAATGATTCAGCAATCAAATGAGAGCCTGTTAATGAAGGTAATACCAAGGTATAAAACCAAATCAAAAATCCAGCAATCAAGCCAGATATAGCACCCTTTTTATTTCCTTTCTTCCAATACAAACCTCCTATTATTGATGGAGCTAATTGTGCTACTGATACAAATGAAATCAAACCAATAGAAACAAGAGAATAATACTGACTAATAAAATGATAATACGCATAAGCTACTCCCAAAATCAGTACCATTCCTATTCGTCGCGTATACAATAAAAAACGACTCAACTCAATAACAGGGTTCTGCTTTTTGTAATCAGTTCCCAATAGAATAGGCATCACCAAGTGATTACTAAACATGGTACTTAATGCAATGGTTTCAACAATAATCATACTGGTTGCTGCGGCAAATCCTCCTAAAAAAACAATCAGTGCTAAAAATGAATTGCCATATAACAAGGGTATATCCAATACAAAATAATCAGCATTCAAACCTTCTGCGCCAAGTAATAGATTACCCCCAAAGGCAATGGGCAATACAAATACATTAATCAATAATAAATATAGAGGAAACAACCAGATTGCTTTTTTTAAATGATTCTCATTTGTATTTTCTACTACAGCAACCTGAAACTGCCTAGGTAACAAAGTGGCTGCAATCCCCGATAATAGGGTAATCCAGAACCAATCTGCAAAGCCAGAAGTATCTTTCATTTGAAACAATTTCTGCATATGCAATTGTGAAAAGCTTCTAGAAAAAATATCCGAAAATCCATCAAATACATACCATGTAACATAGATTCCTACACTTAAAAATGCGAGTAATTTAACGATGGATTCAAAGGCAATTGCTGCTACCATTCCACTGTGTTGTTCACTACTTTCAATTCGCCTGGTTCCAAATAGAACAGTAAAAGCTGCCATAAAAATTGCAACATATAATGCAGTATCCTGAAAATTTAAAAAGGATTGTTCATGATGGGAAACTCCTGAATTGACAATAATCTCAAAACTCTCAGCGATGGCTTTTAATTGTAAACTGATATAAGGTATCACTCCAAGAAAACATAAAACAGTAATGATACTCGCCAAGGAAACATTTTTTCCATAACGAGAAGAGATAAAATCTGCAATACTTGTGATACGTTGTGTTTTACAAATGCGAATGATCTTTCTTAATACAAAAACCCAAATGGGAGCAACCAAGGTGGGACCCATATAAACCGCTAAAAAATCAAAACCATCTTTACTGGCCTTACCAACAGAACCATAGAATGTCCAAGCAGTGCAATAAACAGCAAGAGAAAGCGCGTAGATATATGGATTATTCAGAATGCCTTTACCTGCAATTTTTTTTCCTTCAATATAGTAGGCTATCAAAAATAAAACTACCAAATAAATAAAGGATGCGAATATGACGTACCAAGAATTCATTATTTATTTACTATTAGAAATACAATAAATATGAATACAAGCCAACACACAAACAAATACAAAAACAGAATAGGCATTCCATTCCATAAATAGGCTGAATTTACAATACTGAGTATAGGATAATTCAGTAACAGAAGAAACAATATTGTTATTGCCGACAATTTTGTTGATCTGTTTTTTACATTCATCTGCACTTTTATTTACCGCAACAATTTATAAAAAATAAATAACAAAAAAGGCGCAGTATTTGAAATACTGCGCCTTTAAAAAGATGACTCAATTAAGCTCTATCGTATTCGCCCTTCATTGAATAAAGTCCAAAAATAATCAATCCGAAAGCGATGGGTAGAAAGATACCAATGATAATCCCCCACTGTAATTGAACATTTAATTTAGCCGCTGATGCTAGCGCTTTTGCAGCTTCATCTGTAGCTGCTAAGACTTTTGAATTTGCAGCACCAATTTTGGCCATTGCCTGGCTTATCATAAAGACCACTGCTGCTGGACCTAATAAAATCCAAACAACTCCTAAAATTCTTCTTATATTATTCATATTTAATTCTCCTTATTTTATTGATGGATATATTCATTTTCATCGTCCATTACATCTTCATCAATTTTATTTGATAAATACAATGTTCCGATAATTAAACACACAACTGCAATTCCAATTGGATACCACAAACCTGCCAATGGCGAACCTGTTGGATTCTCAGGAGTTTTGGTATACTCAATAATCAATGTTGAAATGAATGGAACCAACCCGCCAAATACTCCATTTCCTACATGATAAGGCAATGACATAGATGTATAACGAATTCGGGTTGGGAACAATTCAACTAGGAATGCAGCAATAGGACCATATACCATTGTCACGTAAATAATCTGAATAAATACCAAGAAAATCATAGACCAAAAAGTTCCAGAACCTACCCTTTTCTCTACACCCACTGCAGCTTTTACTCCTTTCTTTGCAATATCAACCAGAATGGTATCAGAGCCAGTAGCAGTAGCACCTGCCTTTAAGCTACTCTTTAAAGCAACGTAATTCGTAACAACGGTGCTATCATCTGCAAGTGTATTACATGCAATGGTTACATTCATACTAGCATGTTTTTCTGAATCGTAACCTATGTGTTCAGCTAAATGTAAGGTATCAGTAAGTGTATATTTAAACACAGCTCCATCCGCATAAACCGTATCCTTCTTGGTTACAACAAATAATCTTTGGTTGTCTTTTGGATCTATAGAAGCAACCGAAGGATATACTTTACAATTAGCAGCATCAACTTGTGTGCGATTCAATGCTGGACTCGTATAATCAAGAAATTTCTGATAGATAGGTCTGTAAGAAATTACACCCAATAACATTCCTAACATCATAATCCATTTTCTTCCGTATTTATCACTTAAACTACCAAATACAATAAAGAAAGGAGTGGCCAATACAATGGCCCACAGTATGATGGTTCTAGATTGTTCGAAATCAACTTTACAAGTGTTTTCAATAAATGATTGAGCATAAAACTGCCCAGTATACCAAACTACACCCTGACCCATTACTGCACCAAACAAAGCAAGTAATACCATTTTTAAATTGGCTTTATGACTAAAGCTTTCTTTTAATGGGTTTTTAGAAATCTTACCTTCTTTTTTAATTTTAGCAAATAATGGAGATTCATGCATTCTTAATCGGATATAAATTGAAACAATAACCAATAAGATAGATACCCAAAACGGAACTCTCCATCCCCAATCATTAAATTGCTCAACACCCAATGAATTTCTTGTAAATAATATCACACCTAAAGAAAGAAATAATCCTAAAGTGGCAGTAGTTTGAATCCATGAAGTAAAATAGCCTCTCTTGTTTGCAGGAGAATGCTCTGCAACATAAGTAGCAGCTCCACCATATTCGCCTCCAAGTGCTAATCCTTGAACCAAACGTAATAACAATACAATCAATGGAGCAGCTACACCAATGGTTTTATAACCTGGTACCAATCCTATTGCAAAGGTAGAACCTCCCATTAAAACCAATGTTAAAAGAAAGGTGAACTTTCTTCCCAACAAATCGCCTAATCTTCCAAATACTAAGGCACCAAAAGGCCTTACAATAAATCCAGCGGCAAATATTGCCAAGGTTGATAACAACGCAGCTGTACCTTGTTCTTCTGGAAAAAACTGTTTAGAGATTAAAGTAGCTAAACTACCAAAAATGTAAAAATCGTACCATTCGATGAGGGTACCAACTGAAGAGGCACCTATCACCTGGAATATACTTGAACTTTCGTTTTTCTTAGACATAAAATTCGATTTAATAATTATAAATATACTTGGAATTGAACAATGAATTCACCTTTTCTTTCACCTGTAAGATTTCTCGAAGTATTGTTGTAGGTTGGGCGAGAAGAATATTGTAAAGTAATTTTTGAATGATGACCATCGAGGAAAAAGTTGGCCCCTGCATCAAAATAATTACCAGCTTCATTTAAGGCTTCGAAACTCTTCATTGCATAAGAAGCAATAGGTTGAATCCTCATTTTTTTGCTAATTGATTTTGGCAAAAGAAAACCAGCTTGTGTGTACCAGATATTTCCAGTACCCAACATGGCTCTTGAATTTCCTGGCCCCTCTAATGCTCTATTTGCAGATGCAAAAGCCGTATTGGTTGTGCCTTCGTTCATGATACCAATATAACGCATATAATTGGGACCAAAATTATAGTTATAAAAAACTGAATATGCAGTAACTGCCATATTTTTTTCTTTAGGTCCTACAGGTAAATCAGCAAATGCATCCAAGGCTAATAAAGTAATATCATGTTTTTTGATAACTCCAGCTGCATCTCTTGACTGCGTTCCTTCAGCTTGATTATAAAATCCAGCTCCTACGTTAAAAACGCGTTTTGTGCCAATATAAGTACCAACTCTAAATGGCAATAATCCCGATTCTTGGTCAAGGAAGTTATATTCAAAATAACCACCAAATGCCATTTTAGATGTAGCATTATTATCAACAGCCACCTCTTTTACACCACCTAAAGCAGCAATATTCCTGGCGGTATCAGCATTCAATGTGGTAGCGAATGGTTTGTTTGCATGAACTTGGTAACGAAGTTTTCCTAAATATCCCTTAGCAAATATTCCATATTGACGAGCAAACTGGTCTGAATTCTCAATTAATGGCCAATTAAATACCGGCGCATCCACCATTAAGAAGTTTAAAGTACTGGCAGATGTCGCTCTAGACAAACCATGAAAATAATGTAAGCCTGCACCGAGGGATAAAGTATTTTTATTTTTTGCTTTTGTTTCAGGATTCACATCTGGAATAACAGCATACTCATTCCAAACATCGTGAAAAAACAATTGAGGCTTTTTACCTTGTCCGTATCCACCTGTTCCAGTGGTACCAGAACCTCCACCATTAACAAAAGTTTGGTTGTTGATACCTACATGGGTCATGATCATGTATCGAGGTGAAACTTGCGCATAAGCAAGAAAACGAATTCGCCTTGCTCCAATATCAAAGGTATTGTCTTCCACATTACCATTCACTAAAGTACCAGGATTATTCTGTGTATACCTGGCCCAAATTTGATTCCAGAAAATGAATCTGACATATTTACTTTTGTCTTCATTCAAACCGATTTTTAAACCGGAACCATAATCGGTTGATCCCTGCGCCAGCAGGTTCTGATTCATAAATAGCAGACAAGCTGCTGTAATTAATTGAAGGTAATTCTTTCTCATAGCATGGGTTGTTTTTTGGTTACCCAAAGTTTGAGAAAGTGAAGCTTGAAAAAAAACTTCGTGCAGTAGATTGTAAATTTGATGTACTTATGAAGAAATATCAAGCATCAAAGCGCTAATCTCTAAATCGCTCCCACTTAATCATCATAAACTTATCACCCAATTCTGTGATAACAGAACCAGCTCCTTTGAGGTTGTCTTTGTTTCGCATGTACTCAACTAACTCTGCATGGTTGAGAATTTTATAGGTAGGATGGTATTGTGAGTTTTCTGGACGTTTTAATCCATATTGTTTTACCCAATTCATTACAGATACATGACTGGTTCCAAGCAAGCGCTCAATCTCACGATAACTCAAGCCTTCTATATATAACTGAAGGGCTTTGGTCACATAATAATTATCGATTCTTTTACCTAGTTTGTTTACGGTAAAAAAATAACTGCAGTTCTTGCATTTGTATCGCTGCCTATCTTTTAAAATTCCACTTTTAATGATACGGAAACTTTGACATTTGGGGCATTTTACATCTACTGACATAGGAAAGAAATTAATGATATACTAAATAAGCATAAATATAATTAATTAGCAAGATAAAAATTATTCTCTTTCAAATGAATCCCAAGAGGCCCGAAAATACTATGTATTTGAACGAATGACTAAGTAAAACACCTATGAATTAGGCCTTTCCAACTCCACCAAGTCTTCTTCATCATTGGAAACTGGATTCTGTAACATGAATATAAACTTCAAACCAATAGCCAAAATATAATAACTCATACGGTTAATCCATCTTGAAAAGATTCCCTGACTTTTTTCAAAATCTTCTTTTATTATTGGCTTACATCCTTCCTCTATAATTTGATGAATGATGGCTTTACATTGATGCGTAACTAATTTTGATTCCACCGCAAGATTACATTCAATAGAACCATAATCACTTAAACTAATGAGGTTATAAGATCCTATAGTTAGGTACTCACCATCAAATAATCCAACTTTTGCATGTAATACAGAGGGTGTCCATTCATACAATTGCACTCCTGCTTTTAATAAATCAGGATAAAAAAATCGGATGGCATTTTTCATTAAACCAATATCTGAACTTCCTCCTAAAATAATTTTTACATCAACCCCTCTCGCTACTGCTTTCTTAAGGGCGCGCTTCAATACTGGTCCTGGTAGAAAATATCCTGCTATAATGATGATTTCTTTTTTAGACTGCCTGATATTTTTCTTATAGTAATTACTAATGGCTAGGCGCGACCTGAACCAATTGTTCTCCATTACTTTTACACGGGTTTCTGTTTCAATTTTTGGAGTTTGATGTCTTTGATAAGCTGGAAGATTTTTCCAATAGCGGGCAGCTACTTGAAGCAAATCCTTTACAATTTCCCCTTGTACTGCTAATGCAAAATCAAGCCAAGTTTTATTTGCAGGTAAATCGAAATAATGGTCGGCAAGATTAATCCCTCCACAGCTCGCCCACTCCCTATCTATGATGATAATTTTGTGGTGCAAACGCAAACCCATTTGAAATTTAAACGACTTACGCAATGGGGCGTATTTCTTAATCTGTATACCAGCACGTATCATCCTAGATAAGGATGTTTTATTTAGTTCCTGACTGCCATATGCATCCAGCAAGATATACACC
>JBMLPO010000114.1:0-3851 GCA_049242065.1 Bacteroidia bacterium | reverse complement strand
ACAAAACGATATCAAAAAGGTTTTGGCCTACTCTACTGTTTCCCAATTGGGATTGATGTTTGCGGCATTAGGCTTAGGAGCATTTGAAAGTGGAATGTTCCATGTATTGACTCATGCCTTTTTCAAAGCCTTGTTATTCTTAGGCGCAGGAAGTGTTATCCATGCCATGAGTGGAGAACAAGATATTAGAAATATGGGTGGATTAAAGAAATACACCAAAATTACATTTATCACCTTCCTCATTGGATCATTAGCTATTTCAGGAATATTCCCATTTGCAGGTTTCTTTTCAAAAGACGAAATCCTTGCCGCCTCATTTGAACACAATAAAATAGTTTGGGTTCTACTAAGTATCAGTTCAATGATTACTGCCTTCTATATGTTCCGTTTGGTGTTTCTTACATTTTATGGTGACTTTAGAGGAACGGAAGAACAGAAACATCACTTACATGAATCACCTGCAACTATTACCCTTCCATTGATAGTACTTGCTGGATTATCTATTGTAGGAGGATTCATCGGATTACCAGCAGTATTCAGTGAAATACATACATTTAAAACTTTCCTAGCACCTGTTTTTGCTGATTCAAAAACATTGGTTGAAGCCGCACACGAACACAGTCACTCAACCGAATGGATGTTAATGGGAATAGCTAGTATAGCAGCCATAATCAGTATAGGATATGCTTGGAGCTTATACATTAGTAAGAAAGTATTACCAGAATCAGATGCTGAACTAAAAGGATTCAGCAAATGGGTTGCTAATAAATTCTATGTTGATGAATTCTATGATGCTGTTTTTGTAAGACCGTTCCAAGTATTAAGTGACTTGTTTTTGGTTTTATTCGATAAATTAATCATTGATATGATTGTAAACCTCAGTGCATTGATTGTTGATGTTACTGGAAGGACTTATCGTTTGATTCAAACAGGAAATACCGGTTTTTATGTTTTTGCCATGGTAATTAGCATGGTAGTTTTCTTATTCATTCAAATTATTCTGTAATGTTAAGCTTAGACCTATTATTTATACCCTTGTTTGCATCATTCCTTTTGTTGTTTTCAAAAGGGAACGCATCACGTGTTTTGGCTTTTATCTTTACCATTGCACAATTGGTTTTAACCATTTACTCTTACACAGTATTCAAATCAAATGGTGCTGAAGCCTTTGAATTTAGTGCTGCTTGGGTTCAAAAGCCAGTAATCAATATTCATTTTGGAGTAGATGGCATCAGTTTATTGATGATCATCTTAACCAATTTATTACTGCCATTTATTGTATTAAGTGGATTTAACAGAGAAATCAATCGCCCTCATATCTTTTATGCATTGATGTTGTTCATGCAATTTGCATTAAACGGAGTGTTTTTGTCGCTCGACGGATTTATCTATTATATATTCTGGGAGTTGGCATTGATACCAATTTATTTCATTGCATTTAATTGGGGAGATGAAAACAGAGCCAAAGTGACTTTGAAATTTTTCATTTACACATTGGCAGGAAGTTTATTGATGTTGTTTGGATTCCTTTATTTGTACATGTATACACCCAATCATTCGCTTGATTGGAGTAATTTAAGTACCATTAAAAGTTGTGCATGTAATCAATCTTGGTTATTCTGGTTGTTTTTTGCAGCATTCGCTATTAAAATTCCAATTTTTCCTTTTCACACTTGGCAACCTGATACCTACAAATCTGCACCAACTCAAGGTACGATGTTACTTTCTGGTATCATGTTAAAAATGGGTACTTACAGTTTAATCAGGTGGTTAATTCCAATAGTACCTGATGGATTCAAAGAATGGCAATCCTTGGTTATTACACTTGCTGTTATTGGAATTGTTTATGCATCTATCATAGCCATCATGCAAAGAGATTTAAAGAAGTTATTTGCTTATTCATCTATTGCCCATGTTGGTTTAATAACTGCGGGAATTTTCAGCTTCACCCAACAAGGATTACAAGGAGGATTAGCTCAAATGTTGGCTCACGGAATCAATGTAGTTGGTTTATTTTTCTGTGCTGATATCATTTTAAATAGAACAGGAACCTTACAAATAGAAAATTTAGGAGGCATTAGAAACCAAGCACCACAATTTGCTACTTGGTTCCTCATTATTGTTTTGGGCTCTGTTGCATTGCCATTAACCAATGGATTTATTGGAGAATTTTTATTGCTTTACGGAGTTTTTGAATACAATACTTGGTTAAGTGTTTTCGCAGGATTAACCATTATACTTGGAGCCGTTTATATGTTAAGAATGTTCCAAAATGTCATGTCGGGACCAGTAAACGAATCAATTCCGGTATTTACCGATTTATATTGGAATGAAAAAGTGGTATTGATCAGTATTGCATTACTGATATTTATTTTTGGATTGTACCCAGCTCCAATTTTAGAATTAACTCAACCTGCTATTGATAACCTACTAAAATAATAATTGTGAATACACTGATATATACCTCGGCATTAGGATTTCTTGCCATGTTATTGGAGGTTTTAAACCTTCGTAAGATTATTATTCCGGCAATGGTTATTGGATTAGCTATTGTTTTTGGTTTGAATTTACAAGATTGGACACATCCACAAACTTATTTTGGGGATATGTTGGAAGTCAGCAAATTCTCCGTTGCTTTTAGTGGATTGAGCATTTTCATTACCCTATTAATTTTCATGTTGGCCTCTGAGTTTTACTCAGATCAAGAAAATCAAGTGAGTGATTATATCGCCATCATGACCTTTATCTTGTGTGGTGCCATCATGATGGTTAGTTATGCCAACTTGGTTATGTTATTCTTAGGAATTGAAACCTTGAGTATTGCATTGTATGCAATGGCTGGAAGTAAACGATTCGATTTAAAATCGAATGAAGCAGGATTCAAGTACTTTTTAATGGGTTCATTTGCATCTGCATTTTTATTATTTGGAATTGCATTGATATATGGAACAGTTCATTCATTCCATATTTCTCAAATAGCTACTTATATCACCCAAAGCAATGAGCTCTCTCCCATGTTTGTTACTGGCATGTGTTTGATTTTGTTTGCAATGTTATTCAAAGTATCGGCAGCACCCTTTCATTTTTGGGCACCAGACGTATATGAAGGCTCACCAGCATTGGTAACAGCATTCATGAGTACCTTGATAAAAGTAGCGGGATTTGCAGCATTTTATAGATTAATGACTGCCACTTTCACATTTGGATCAGGAATAACAGATATTATTCTAATAGCAGTAACCATCTTAACCTTATTCACTGGAAACTTATCTGCATTAGCGCAAGATAATTTCAAGCGACTTTTGGCATTTTCAGGGATCTCGCATGCAGGATATATGATGTTATTGATATTGAGCAATAAGACCTTCCCAGCAGCAGCATTGTTGTATTACAGTATTGCTTATGCCCTTTCAACCATTGCAGCATTTGCCATAGCCTTACCAGTTTTTAAATCAACAGGGTCGGAATTAATAAGTGCATTCAATGGCTTGGGTAAGAAAAATCCTGTTTTGGCGGCGTGTATGTCGGTTGCCATGTTAGGACTAGCAGGAATTCCTCCATTTGCAGGATTTTTTGGCAAGTTTTTCATTTTTACTGAAGCTTTACAAAACGGATATTTCTATACCGTATTGATTGCAATCATCAATTCTATCATAGGAATTTACTATTATTTCAAGGTTATTTTGGCTATGTACGGCAAACCAGCCAATGAAACCAATATTGAAAATCCACTGACTTATCAATTAGTGATGTGGTTATGTGTTGTATTAAGTTTGGTATTGGGAATCTTACCAGGCATGATAACAGACTTATTCAACTAAGAACCCGTTAGTCAATGCTGAATGTTACGG
>JBMLPO010000113.1:0-4779 GCA_049242065.1 Bacteroidia bacterium | reverse complement strand
ATACCAATATTGAACCTTTTGGAATAGGGCATCCTGAAAACTATTATGCATGGACATGGGGCAGCGCACTTTTTGTTGTATTGGATGTGTATAGAGACCAAAATGATAGTTCTGCAAAACCAGGTGCATGGAATTGGTCGCTGGGATTACCCCAATATACTTGGTTAAAAAACACATTAGAAAACAGCACAGCTACTTACAAATTTGTATTTGCACACCACATCAGAGGTCAAGGCAGAGGTGGAATAACTAATGCTAAATTATTTGAATGGGGAGGATATGATGGGCAAGGAGGCACCAATTATAATTTCCCAAATAAGCGTCCAGGTTGGGCCAAACCCATACATCAATTGTTTAAAGACAATGGCGTAAATATATTCTTCCAAGGTCATGACCATGTATTTGCGCATGAGCTGATGGATCAAGTCACTTATCAATCATTGCCAATGGCAGCAGATTCAACTTATGAAATTGGTATGCTGGCAAATGCTGATGCTTATACATCCGATACCATTGCAGGATCAGGTCATTTAAGAGTTCAAGTATCCCCTAGTTGTGTAAAAGTAGATTTCATAAAGGCCTATTTACCTGCTGACACTTTAAATGGAAAACACCATAATAGAGAAATTGCATTCTCATATACCATTGGGAATTGCATTCCAAACGGAGTACCAGAGTTATCCAATCAAGATAAAGTAGAAATTTACCCAAATCCTGCTCAAAAAATTATCTCAGTAAAAAACAATCAAAATAACACTTTGCCTATTTTAAGATTGATGAACATGAATGGTCAAATCTTACAACAAAACATCTCACACGCTATGAATATTGAAGAAATTCCCAATGGTTTGTATTTGTTGGAAGTAATTATGGATGGTAAAATATCGACACATAAAATCTTCATTCTACATGAATAATGCTACTCAGAACACCCATTCACACAGCTTCATCAAAAGATTAAGCATTTATTCTTTCATGTGGTTTGTGGTCGCATTTCATACCCATTCACAAAGCTTAAAAGGTGGAGAAATATTAGGAAGACCAACAGATAAAAGCATTACTATACAATTGCTTTTTGACGACACTGTTGAAGTAAAAATTCAATATGGATTAATAAGCGGAGTTTATGACCAAGTAACAAGCAGCAAAATATTTCCACCAGGCATCCCTGCAGAAATAGAGCTAAATGGATTACAAGCCAATACAGCATATTTTTATCGAGTTCAATACCGATTACCCAGTCAGGTAATATTTCAATCCAGACCAGAACATAATTTCCAAACAAAAAGAAGTATTGGAAACGGATATACATTCATTGTTCAAGCAGATCCCCATTTAGATACCCAGAGTGATACGGCTCTATATCAGTTATGCCTGAATAATCAATTAGATGACCATCCAGATTTTATGATTGATCTAGGAGATTTTATCATGACAGATAAATTGAAAAACAAAGCAAATATCATTACAAGAGATACCATCACTTATAGATGTGAACTACTTCGCTCTTATTATGAAAAAATATGTCATTCAGTTCCTCTTTACATCGCTTTAGGAAATCATGAAGGTGAGGCAGGATGGAACCTAAATGGAACTGCCAATAATATTGGAATATGGAATACAATAGATAGAAAAAAGTACTTTTTAAATCCTTATCCTGACTCTTTTTACTCAGGTGATACCATACAGCATCCTTATGTAGGTTTAAGGGAAAACTATTATGCATGGCATTGGGGCGACGCCTTATTCATAGTGCTTGATCCATATTGGTATACCAAACCCAAACCAGATTCATTGAATGGATGGCGTTGGACACTAGGAGAAACACAATACAAATGGTTACAAACAACACTTGAAAAAAGTAGTGCCAAATTCAAATTTGTTTTTGCACATCAATTAATTGGAGGTGATCCAGATGGAAGAGGTGGTGTTGAATTTGCGAATCTATATGAATGGGGAGGCTATAATTTGGATGGAACTTATGGTTTTAATCAATATAGACCCGGCTGGTCAAAACCTATCAAAGATTTATTGAAAGAACACCAAGTAAATATTTTCTTCCATGGTCATGACCATTTTTTTGGCAAACAAGATTTAGCTTGTTTGGTATACCAAGAAACTCCCCAACCTAGTCATCCTAATTTTTCAAACGTAAATTACGCCAGTACCTATGGTTATAAAAGTGGAATCATCCTACCACAATCTGGGCATTTAAGAGTGCATGTAGACAGCAATGGTGTTAAAGTAGAATATGTTCGAGCCTATCTTTCAAAAAATGAAACACCCAATAGAAGGAACAAAGATATTTCGGCTACTTATTATATAGGAGCTATCAATTGTTATGATTCACTTAGTACAGGAACACCTGTAATATGGAACAAAAACTATATGGATGAATTGGTTTATCCCAATCCGTTTTCAAGTGAAACTAAAATCGAATTTACGTTAAATCAAAGCGAAAAAATTGAACTTTCTATCTATAATGAAAATGGGCAATTAATAAAGAAACTTATTCTTGGAAATGAATTGGCAGCAGGCTCATACAGTATAATATGGGATGGAAAAAACTATTTAGGAAATGACCAAGCAAATGGCATATACATATACCATTTACATGGAAGTATTACAGGAAACAGAACCGGTAAAATTATTTTAAAGAGATAAAAACATGAAAAAGTACATTTTTATATCAATACTCTTGATAAGTTGGAATTGGATACAAGCTCATGATATCAATAACTTAAATAAACAACCTATTTTAAAGGAATTTCAAATTGATGGCAATAGAATAGTTGGTACATTTCTTTTATTAAAGGATGAGTATGTATTCATAGAAAACACGGATCATTTAGTGCAAAAAATCAAATTGAATTCTTTATCACAAGCCGACCAAGAATATGTGATAAAAAAGCAAAATTGGATTAAAGATTTAAATGAAAAGAGACCATTGAATGATGTAGAAAATACTGTATTTATCAATCCAAAATTCCTATTTGTATTTCTGTTTTTGCTTTTGTTTGGTGCTTTAGGATTTAAATTAATAGGACAAGGGAAACAAAAGTTTTTTGTTCCAATTTTCATTTTAGGTTTAGGCTTTAGCTTATTTAGTTTTACCAATAGGATGATGAAAAGCCTTTCTAAACGTCAATTGCCTAGCACACTTGATTCGGCATTCGCACCCTTTAAACCCCAAGTGCATACCTTTTATGATAACGAGTATTTTTATGTAGAATCAAAAGGAATACCTATTACTCATGAAATGATGGTTGGCATATCGAATCAAGGTTGGCAACAACAAGTTCCGATACCACAATGTTATCTAGCAAATAATGCTTGGCCTATCCCATTAAATCCTGTTTTCGCAAGCAATCCTATTCCTGTTGATAGTATTCATTTTACTAGAGGGGCAATTGCCATAGCCGCGAATGGAGTTCCTATATTCAATGTGCATACCAATACAGGTGTAGATTCTTATTTAGATGGGCAATTGGATAACTATGGAGGTCATTGTGGTAGAGCAGATGATTACCATTATCACATCGCACCCCTTCATTTGTACAACTATACCTCATATAGTTTGCCCATTGCTTATGGCTTAGATGGATTTCCTGTTTTTGGCAGCAAAGAACCAGATGGCAGTAACATGTTGAGTTTAGACATTAACCATGGTCATCATTTTAATGGTTCCTATCATTATCATGGAACAACCAGTGCACCCTATATGATAGCAAGAATGGCAGGACAGGTTACCGAAGACAATACTCATCAATTGATACCGCAAGCAGCTGCAAAACCTGTTAGACCTAGTTTAACTCCACTAAAATGGGCATTGATTAGCTCATGCACTCCAAATGGAACCAATAACGGATTTAGATTGAGTTATTTAAAGAATGGCAATACCGACTCAGTTGTTTACAATTGGACAAGCACAGGAGTATACACATTTAAGTATTATCATAATGGGTCCTTAGATTCTACAAGAAATTTCAATGGCTTCGTACCTTGTTCTGTACCTATAAGCACAGGCATGAATGAGTTGTTAAAAATAGAAAATCAAATCATTGTTTACCCACAACCCAATCCTGGTAAATTTCAAATAAAATTAGAGGGAGTTCAAGAAGAAAAACGCATAAGTGAAATTCAGATATTTAATTTGAAAGGAGAGCTCATTTATCAAAGCGAATTATACCAATCAGAAATCGATTTGAAAAATATCAATAAAGGAATCTATATCCTGCAAATGAATATTGGTGGAAATAAAATGAGTAAAAAAATAATCATTCAATAAATGAGATTCATCTGCCTATCCTTTTTCATCTTAGCCCATTTAATATTAGATGCGCAAAATGTACGTAAGACCATGTTACGGCTTCCTGACACAGGTGAAACCTCGAGTTATACCAACACTTTTGGAGAAGACCATGATTATTTAATCAATCCACCCTATTTCATCATTAATGGCGATGGAACAGTTTTGGATACTGTTACTGGACTGATGTGGCAACAAACAGATGGAGGAGAAATGACCTATGAAAATGCAATCCAATACTGCAAAAACCTTCGATTGGGTTCTTATCAAGATTGGAGACTACCAAATATCCATGAATCATTTAGTATTCTCAATCATCAAAATTCAAATCCTGCTTTTGATATAGCAGTTTTTAATACAACTGGTGCAGAATACTGGTGGAGTAGTGATCAACAAGTAAATGATAGCAGCAAAATATGGGTTAGCAATGCTGGAGGAGGAATTGGAAACCATCCCCAAAAAGAAACATT
>JBMLPO010000112.1:11287-15598 GCA_049242065.1 Bacteroidia bacterium | reverse complement strand
CTCAATCCCCAACCATTCCATGAATTGCAAGGTTTTAAAAGACCCACAAGGTGCAAGTGTAAAAATCATCGGATACAATTCACTTTCATTTTCTATTGAATCATAATAATAATCAGACATCACATTTTTGGTATTGTTAGGACTGTATACACATTGTGAAACAAAGAAACTACAACCACTTTCAATCTTTCTTCTAATACGAATATGTTCATCAGCCTTTTTTACATGACGCTCTGGAATAGTTACTCCTCCAATAACCAATGAGTCATTAAGCTCTTTTCTAAGTCGATAAGCATCACCTAAAGAGAAATTGTTTCTCTCTGCATGTTGTTGGGAAGATGCTCCAACAAAAACTGACAAATCAAGATTCTTATTATTTAAAAGCCATTCCTTAAAACCCTCTTCATTTAAGTTTGCAATACTTTTATATATAACTTTTGGAATGGTTAAATTTTGTAAATATTCGTTTGCATATTGCTCTGGCTTAAGTGTCGACATAAAGGCAAATGGACGTTCTGCATCAGTTCTATCTGCCTCATCCTGAATATCGTATAAAATTAATCCATCAATATTGGCATCAGATAACATCTTCATCTGTTTATTAGCCACATTTCGTATTTTATCAAGATCACTATTCGCTTTTGGAGGTGTCAGGCTATAAAAAATAAGGCCACTTTCTTTATTAATAATTTTGCTCTTCAACATAATGCGAAATTAAAAAGTTGCTCTTATATGTATAAACAAAATTAAAAACATGAGTACTATTAAATTAACAGTTTAATTACGTCATTCGTGTAATTGATATAAAAAGCTTAAGAATGGAAGAACATGAATTAAGGGATTACCTAAGGAATTTTCTGAGTAACATCAATGAACTGACATTGGAAGAAAAAGAAATATTATCCCAAAAAATCAGGATTAAGTTTTTCAAAAAAGGCGAATTGCTGGTCAAAGAATCAGAAATCAATACCGAATGTTACTTTGTTTTAAAAGGATGTCTTCGCCAGTATTCTTTAATAGAAGGCAATGAAAAAACCACTGCATTTTATACTGAATATGAAGCAGCAGTCTTATTTAATAATATAAAGAACCAAAGTAAATCTGATAGTTTTTTAGTTTGTGTTGAAGATTGTATTTTAATCATTGGGAATCCTGAAGAAGAACAAAATGCCTACAAGGAATTCCCTAAACTAGCCGAAATAACAAGAAAAATGATGGAACAGGATTTTGGTAAATTACAATCCAAAATGGCCTTTTTTATTTCATCAACTGCAGAAGAAAGATATCTAGATATTATGAAAAATCGAGCTACATTATTACAAAGAGTTCCCCAGCATCAGATAGCTTCCTATATAGGAATTAGTCCTGAATCATTGAGCAGAATCAGAAAAAGAATGAACCGTGAATTTTAATTTAATCAGGTAAAAAGCCAATACCAGTTCACCTGCTGCACAAGGCAATGCAATCATATTGTTTATTGTGTCTTTTATGATGACATAAGAAGGAAGCAAATTTAATAACAAATGATGCGAAAAATATAGAATACCTGCAAACATTATCAGATATGAAACCCATTTAGGTAAGTCATTTGATTTACAAACAAGCATTGAAAGTGTAACCAAATGCAATCCAAAAACGATTAAAGATATAGACCAATTGCGATTAAAATAGGACATGGATGCTATTACTTCATTATTTGTATATTCTCCAATATAACTCAAAAGATAAAGTTCCTTCAAACTCATTAACAATAAAAATGTATAGCCCATCCTGCATAAAAAAGTAAAAAGATTCATCCATTTATTTAAATCCAGAAAGCTATTATAAAAACCTATTGATACCACTAAATCCAAAATTGCAACCATTGTAAATGACCAGATAAAACCATTTAATTCCGATTTCAATTCAGGTACTTGATTAGCCTGCACATCTATAAGCTTAGGATAGTAAAGGCCCATAGCCAAACCTGCGAATATTGCCATTAATAACAAGGAAATTCCGGAAAGCAACATCCAATTCCATTTTTTAAAATTCGATTTCATGTAGCAAAAATCAATCTTTAAAAATAAAGAGGCATTGACATTTGGTAAGAAATAACTTGGAGAAAAATTTACAAGCTCAAAAAAAGCAGAAATCAATTTGTTTATTCAAATTAAATTGTACTATATTCATTTGATACTAATAACATTATGAAAACAATTCTACTAAATATTCTAGCCGTAGCAATAGGGGTTATTCTTGGAAGTATGTTGAACATGTTTATCATCAACATCAGCAGTTCAATCATTCCACCACCCGAAGGAGCAGATGTAACAACAATTGAAGGATTAAAATCTTCTATGCATTTATTTCAACCCATTAATTATTTGATGCCATTTTTAGCGCATGCATTAGGCTCATTGGTGGGAGCGGTTTTAGCAGGCTTGATAGCAGCCAGTCACCGCAATCGTTTCTCCATGGCAATTGGAATATTCTTTTTAATTGGAGGCATTTTGAACATTTACATGTTACCCTCTCCCCTTTGGTTTTCTATTTGCGATTTAAGTCTTGCTTATTTACCTATGGGATTTTTGGGTGGAAGATTGGCCATGATGATAAGAAAGTAAGAAAAGGATTTGAATGGAAGCTAATTGAATTGAATAAAGCATTAATCAATTCAATAAATATTTAAAACACTTGGTCAATGATGAATGTAAAGAAAACTATTATACCCATTTTTGTATCTGGAATTTGGATTAGCATATCAGAATTTTTGAGGAATCAATTGTTCTTTAAATCTTATTGGTTAGACCATTATTTATCATTAGGAATGAAATTTCCAGAGGCACCTGAGAATGGAATGATATGGGGTTTATGGTCTATGGTTTATGCGGCTGTGTTATTTGTATTGATGAAGCGATTTACCTTACAAGAGAGCTTTCTTTTAGGTTGGGTAATTGGCTTTCTTATGATGTGGTTGGTCATAGGTAATTTAGGTGTTCTCCCCATGAACTTATTGATTTTTGCAATCCCATTAAGTCTACTTGAAACCTATTTAGCTTGTTTGATTATTCAAAAACTATCATAAAAAAACGGCAATGAAATTGATCTCATTGCCGTTTTATTTTTAACTAATTTAATTTATTGAACTGCAAATGTTTTGGTGATTTGTTCAGCGCCTTTACGAATTGTCACAAAATATATTCCAGGACTCAAAGTGCTGGTTTCGCAAAGAAGTTTAGATTCTCTACCCGATACGTTTACATCAACTTGGTGACCCAATACATCTGTAAAAATCAATTCGGCCTGGATTAAATCTGTTCCTTCTAATGTGAATTGTGAACGCGATGGATTAGGATAGAGATTAATGGTTTGACCAAATTTCAATTCCTCATTACTTAGCAGCCAGCTGGTAGTAAAACCATATTCAAATTCACTTCCAAAATCGGCTGGTAAGGTTTTAACAATGGTACCATTGGTGTTTTTAAATCTAACGAATCCAGTGCCCTGTGATGAATTGGCCCACCATTGCAATCCATCTGTACCGGTATCTTTTATCTTCACTCTGTAGCAACCACTCAATTCATAAGTATAAGCGTGTAAGGTATTGGCATTGGTAAACGATTTGGTATCGATGATATTTCCAGCCTCATCTAAAATCTGATAAGAGTTTTCTTTTGGATTGTTATTGGTATAAAATTCCAAAGTAAACTTACCTGGCAATACCTCAGGGCGATTGAAAGCAGATTCCATTCTGTTGTTATAAACATAATCATCAGCCTTGCCATTTACTGATTTAATTTCAGCATAAAATTTATTACCTGCGCTCAATACATTACCTAACCATAAATTACCTATAGGCAAATGAACACTTTGTGTATCCAGAAAACTCAAATTACCTGTCCAGGTATAGCTTAGTTTTTGGCCATTGTTTACCCAGTATAATATTTCAACACTGGTGATAGCAGTTCGACCTGTATTCTGAATGGTGATTTGAGGTTGAGAGCAAGCAGGATTCAATCGGGTATATAAAACCTTATCGCTGGGTTGAAGAATATCATACACCCTTGCATCTAAGTTAAAACTTGTTTCGCCATAAGTTACCAATTGATGAGAGACATGATATCTGTAATCGCCGCCAGCTTTAGGAGGTAAAGAGGTAGCATAATCAATTGTGAAAGGTGAACCCGCGCTCAATAAATTACTTACATTAAATTCTTTGAGCAAAGAACGCTGACCTGGACACCATCCTTCTCTATCGTAAACCCAGGTACCACCTTGAGGGAATACTGGATTTTTAGAACATTCCTGATAGATTCTCCAAACAAAATC
>JBMLPO010000112.1:0-11277 GCA_049242065.1 Bacteroidia bacterium | reverse complement strand
AAATCTGTATCACCCCCATTGATATTCAACATGTGATTGATCACACCACCATTGGCTTCAAATTCACCTTCAGCGCCATGGCCTGTGATGGTAGATCTGATTTTAAAACTTTTACCATTACTTAATGTAGGCACACTTACAGCAGAATATCTTGTATTGTTATTGATGCTCGCTATACCAGCAGCGCCAGTTCTGTTCGTTCCTTGCCAAATTTGGTTAAACTCCAAAACAGGTCTTGGTGGTGTACCCACAACAAACCAAAACTCAAGATCCATTTGCTCTTGATTCTGTCCACCCAATGTCATGAGAATTCTTTTATTGCCCTTTAGTATAGGAGCAAAATCGGTCACATCAAAGTACCAAGTTCTGCCATTCTGACCAAAATTCAAACCAATACCATAAGGTGTAACGAAGGACATGATTTCATTATAAAATGGAAATCTTCTATAGAAGTTTAGGTTTGAAATTTGAAACTCGCCATCATTTTGGATGAGGCTTGAATCTAATAAAGCACCTGTTTCTCCTTGGAAAGTTTTTGAATAATAAGCAGGATACAAACTAGTAAAAATGGTATCTATTCTTGCTTCATCACTAGCCAGAGGAACCTGAGCTGCTTTAGAAAGTATTTTGTATTTCTGCACTAAAACACTCGGAATTTGAACGGAGTCTTTGGCTATAATATTTTGAACAGATGAAACATAATCTCCAGTAATAAAGGCCATTTTTGGTCGAATAGCATGCAATTCAAAATCTCTGCTTAAAGCCTCTCCCCTGTCGTAAGTCCAGCTAAAATTCTCTCCATTCAAGAGCACATTGGTGATTTGATTTTTGATTGCATTTCCGTCGCCTTCATTCATTGGATAATAGGATAACAAATCACTATAAAACGGATGATTGGCATTAGGAATTCTGTTCATCCAATTGGCAATCGTAGTATCTGGAAGTTCTTTGTCCCATACCATTAGCTTATTGATTTTACCTTTATAGTTAGCTCCACCATTTTGGTCTTTACCTAATAATAAATTGAGTAGGGTGATGGCTTTTGTTTTACCTGTACCTGAAAACCACAGTACACCATTTAGAAAAATCTTCATATTACCTGTGGTGGCATTTTTAGTAAAAGTCCAATGGTTCCATCTTCCACCCTGCTCGGCAGCTGTAGCTATTTTATTTATTCTATCATATCCTCCAGAAAAGCCACAATCGAAGTAAACATTGTTACTAATATGAGGCAGGTGAATATTCAATTGACGGTCGGCCATATTCACATTATACCCATAAAGGATACTTGTTGTAATAGGCATAAGTTTTTCATCTCCATAAGCCCAGAACTGAATACTTAGTTCTTTGTTGATACTTGAAAAATTAGAAGCATCCAATCTCACAAAGCCTTGATTTTTCAAGTCAAGAGCAAAATTATTATAGGCATTGATTGTAGCACCAAATGGTAAAGAATCAGCCAAGAAGCTTGCAGATACCGACTCAACAGCATTGGTATAACTTAATTCAACAATGATATTTCTAGAACCATCCCAATTAAATGGAGTGTGAAATCTTAAATAATTGGAGCCATTTACAAAAGAGGTATGATTAAAATAAACCTCTGTGAAGCCAATGCTGTTGGATTTATTCAAATCAAAAACACCCAAGGAATCTTGTTTCATTTTTATTTTTAGGAACGAAGCATTTGCAGCATTTCCATTGACATAAAGAACCAAACCCTTGATAGGACCTGCACTTAAGCCTGAAGCCATCAATTCATTACTATTTATAATAAATTGTGATTTTCCAGAATGTTTAGACAAATCAAAAACCTGATGGCTTTGAATAGACCCATTACCTACTACATGTAAATTCTCTTGAATGACCGAATCAACAATCACTTGTTTTTGGTTGAACAAATAGTAATTAAATGGAGGCGTAATGGTGTATTTAAAGCTATTACCTGAAAAATTTGTCACCACATAATTAGGCTGAGTGCTTAAAACCTCTTCTACTTTAGCTGAATCAACAATATAGGTATTGCAGCTATAATCCCATTCTCCGCAACCTTGGTCTCTATTGGTGCTATTCGATACCAAACCATTCTTACAACGCATATTGTATTTAAGAATGATTTTCTCATAGCTTAAATTGTTATTCGGAAAGAATGCTACAGTATCCCTGTTGTTGCTACCATAATGAAAGGTTTTTACTTTGATGGTATCTCCAATATTTTGAGCCATTGCAGCAATTCCAACAGCTAAAAGAATGTAAATGAGTACTATTTTTTTCAAAATTAAAATGATTTAGTGGCCAAATATAATAGAATTAGAAGAACTGTTTAGGTAAAGAAAGGATAAGATTGAGAACAAATAATCCCCATATAAACTCATGCAGAAAATTTTAATTCTATTACTGAAGATTTATTAAGAATCATCATTTTCGAAAAGCCCTAGATTTGAAGGTATGATGTTTCAACAACTGAGAAAAATAATCATTCTTTTGGGAGTCCAATTGTGTTTTCTAAACGCCCATTCTCAAAAACTAAATTGGGTACAAACTTTTGGCGGCAAAGGATATGATATTGGACGAAATATTTCACATGACCCATTTGGAAACATCCTATTAATGGGGACATTTACCGATACATGTAATTTTGGTCCGACAACACAATTGGTATCAAAAGGACTTACAGATGTTTATATCAGTAAATTCAATTCAAGTGGCCAATTAATCTGGACATACTCATATGGCAACCAATTAAACAATACTGCCCAAGCCCTAACTTGTGATGCAGATGGAAATATTTATGTGACTGGTCATTTCCAAGGAGAGATTGATTTCAACCCAGCAGTAGGATTAGATACATTGAGCGCTTGGCTTCAAAGCACAGCTTATGTTTTAAAAATAAATGCCAACGGAAATTTTGCTTGGGTGAAAAGAATTGGAGGTTATTATGAAAACAATACAGGGCCCAATGGAGCCATAGCAGAAAGTAATATGATAGAATACGACCACAATGGAGCACTCATTGTTGGCGGAAGATTTGAAGGCATTGTTGATTTTAATTTTAGTTCTAATAAAGATAGTATCATCCAAGGGATGGGGAATTTTATATTAAAAATAGACTTAGATGGACAATTTAATTGGGTAAGAATTATTAGAAATTTAGATTATAATGAGCCTTTTACTGCATTAAAAACCTATCAAAACGGTGATATTATTTCTGCAGGTGTTTACGCGAGAACTGTTGATTTTGATTTGGGACCAGATACTTTTTATATGTATGTATCGAATTTTCAATTTTTCAATTTTGTTTTAAAACTAAAATCAAATGGAGATTTTGTTTGGGTGAAAAGCATTCCACAAAAAGGCTATTTAACTATCAACTCCATCAATTTAGAACAAGAGAAAAAAATTGTTATAGCGGGAAATTTCTCTGACTCATTGGAATTTACTAGTGGTAGCAGCCCCATTGCTCACAGCACTAAAAATCTATCTAATGGTTTTCTTGGAGTTTTTACAGATTCATTTCAACATCTACAATCTTATTCAATACAATCGGATAGGAATAATTTTGCATTGAGTTCCCATACTGATTTAAAAGGTAATTTATATTTAAGTGGTTTTACATTGGGCAAAATATGGATCAATCAAATCAATCAAACAGATACCCTATTGCCTGAAGTAAATCGTTCTATTTTTCTATTAAAATTCGATTCCAATGCGCAAGTTGTATGGGCTAAATTATTGCCAGGAGAAGGTAATTTAAATCAAAGTCTTTATATCAATTTAACAAGTTATCATCGTGGCCCAGAACAAATGTATTATACTGGATTTTTCAGGGACTCTAGTGATTTCATCTTACAAAAATCTGGTAAAAAGACATCAAAGGGCGGATTAGATATCATCTTAGTGAAACTTCAATTCTGCGATATCATTTTGAGTGAATCTCAAAACAAGAACTCATTTGATAGAATGGACACAGCACTATTCAGCTGCATGAGTAATTCCACAGGAAGCAGCTACCAATGGCAAGAATTGAGAAATGGCCAATTTATCAATATCCAAAATGATACATTTTTTGTTGGCGCATTTAGTCCGAATTTAAAAATTCAATCCATCAAATTAAAAGACCATGGTAGAAAATTTCGGTGTATGGTTTGGAGTGACTCATGTAGTTTAACCAGCAGGCAATTCAATATCTCGGTGAACTGTCCGGAATTACTTGATACGATTCTTTATTTAAAAGAAGATCATTTAGACTCAAATGTGTATTTAATCGCAAAAACAAAGCACAACTTACAGAGCCAAATGGAATGGCAAATTCTTGAAAATGGAGAATTTATTGGAATCAATGATAGCTTAGGAATAATTGGAAAACATGCAGATACATTGGTTCTTCAATCATCCAAGTTATATAATGACAGCATGGTATTCAGATTACGTTTGCAATTAGAATCTTGTATTGAATACAGTAAGCCTATTCTGCATATTGTCAATTGCCAATCACTTACAGGAAAAGTAGATTCCATTGTTCATTACCAGTTTCTTGATACCGTGCAATTGATTGTGCAATCGGAACAAGCCAAGATTTATCAATGGGAGTATTTAATTAATGGCTCCTATAAGAACATCCCTTTAAACAATACTCAATTTAGTGGAAGTAAAAATGACACCTTGATTATTTATTCAGCAGATGGATTGATGATGGAAAGAGACTTTAGGTGCTTGATGCAAAATGGAATATGCAGCGTTTATAGTCCTGTCTCTAAAACAAGACTAGTTTCAAGTAATTCATTAGATGAAATGAAGGAACAAGAGCTAGTAGAAATCTACCCCAATCCTGTTCAGCATTTATTGAATTTTAACTCCTCACAAAATCTTGAAGGTCTAAGCTATGTGATTTATAACAGCACAGGTCAAGTTGCACAAATTGGACAAATCTCTTCTGGAAATCAACTTGAATTAAACAACCTAAGTAGAGGAATGTATTTAATTAGGATGAGCAGATTGAAATCAAAAGCTTTCAAATTTATGATTGAGTAAGCCCAATAAAAAAGCCACTCAAAAGTGGCTTTTTTATTAGAATTGAACTACATCATAGTAGAGATCCTCAAGGGGAAATTTGAATCCGGGAATAAAATCAATTCCAAGTGATCTTTTCACCTCCATCATCAAAAATATAACTACTAAAATTAAAACAATGGTATACATCAAAGTGGTGAGTCGCTTTAGGAACTCGTGGTGTTCTTCGTTTGCATAAAAATCTTCTTCACCATGATGTGCATGAGGAGTATGCGCATGAATGAGCGGTAAAGGATGGTATAAGCCATCATCTTCAGCTGCTCTTTCTTCCATGAATTTAAATGTGATTTTGTATTTCATGCTACTGATTACTCTAAACCCTTTGTAATGCTGTAATAAGAATCTTCAAAAGGGAAATTATAGTCTTGAAAGAAGTCGGTTTTGTATACTCGTTTTACCTCCATCAACATCACCCAAAGAATGGCCAAAATGCATATGATATAAAACACAGTTACCAATCTCTTCATCAAAGTCTGGTGTTCTTCATGAATCAATTCCTCTTCTTGAGAGCGACGGTTTAAAGCCATCTCTTCTTCATAGTTTTCAGGAACTTTTTCTATTTTGAATACCAGTTTCATGATTCTTAATTACCCTCCAAATATATGTAATTAATTTCTGAGCAAACAAAATCAAAATCAATAAAACACCTATTAAAAACAAAAATCATGCAGATTAAATAGAAGTCATTTAAAATATTGACCCAAATCAAGTAAATAATTCCACAGCGTCAAGTATTAACAGATTACAAATCAAATAATTAAAAATGCTTCCTATATAAAGCTAAAAAACTAATCAATTATTCTTTTGCCTATTTTTTTATTTTCTTGATATCAATTAAATAAGAAGAAGGCTTGATTTGAAAGAGGTTTTCATCTTCATAAGGGAGATCAATAATTTGCCATTGTGGAGTAGCGGTAATCATATCAAATCGAGACTTAGAAACTTGTGCTTGTAGTGGAAGTTCTAAATTTGAATTGGGTGATAACAACCTATAATGTAATTCATGCAAACCATTTTTGTGTAGGATATAATATTCAAATACTGGAATTTCTGCATACTCTAAATAGTTTTTGAAGAACTGTTTGAGAGGCATCTTTAATCGTTTAGAAAAATAACGAACAATGTCTTCGGTTAAAATTGTTTTGTATTGAAAAGTTTGATGAAATTCATATAAAGTATTCTGCCATAGGGTATCGTTATCAACCATATTTCTTAATGTATGCAGCATCCAAGTTCCTTTGTAGTAAATGTCATTATCGGCATGATGATAAAACTGACCCCTCTCGCCTAACATAGGATACTTTAGATTTATTTTTGGCTTTTGCATTATTAAGTAATCCTTGGCTCTTTCTGGTCCTGCCATGCATTCAACAAACAAAGATTCCATATAGGTGGTAAAGCTCTCATGGATCCACATATCAGCCTTATCTTTCGCTGTAATGGAATTGGCAAACCATTCATGTCCGCTTTCATGAATGATGATGAAATCGAAACCAAAATCATTGTTTTTATAATTGTTTCCATAAGCTACACAACTTTGGTGTTCCATTCCCCAATAAGGAGTTTCCACCAATTTGTAACCATCATTTTGAAAGGGATAGGGACCAAAATATTTCTCAAAACAACGTAACATGTATTTGCTTTGTTCAAAGTGTTTTTTGGCTTTTTGTTCATTGTATCTTAACACATAATAATCGAGGCTCAGTGATTCTAAATTGGGGCGTGTATGTAAATCATGTATGTGTGCATAATCACCAATATTGATGCTGATATTATAATGATTGATAGGATAAGTTACATTCCACCTGAAACGCTCATATGCATCATTTAATTTTTCGGAGCCCGTTAATCTACCATTACTAATACCCATTAAACCTTGAGGCACTTCAAGCTCCATTTGCATTTGATCTGGTTCATCATCCCAGGTATCTTTACAAGGCAGCCACATGGAAGCTCCCTCCCCTTCACATGCCATACCAACCCAAGGTTTTCCGCTGCTGTCCTTATCAAAAACAAATCCTCCATCCCAAGGAGCTTTCTTTGCAATTTTGGGAAAGCCTTCAAAATAGACAGTAAAATTGTAAAGGGAATTTTGTGGTATTTTAGATTGAAATGTCAATATAATTGTCCTGCCTAGTCTTAGTATGTTCACTGGGTTTGAAGTGGATTTGATTCCAGTAATTTTAATATTGGTATCTAAATCCAATTGAATTTGATTGAGGGTTTTAATTGCCTTAAAGTAAATTTCATTTTCACCAGAAATGTATTTTTTTTCAGGTTCTACTCTCAATCGGATTTTGTAGTTTTTAACATCAAAAGCTGCACGTATCTTAGATAGTTTACCATCTAATTGGTTAGACTGTCCAAATGAAGGGGAGTAATTGATAAAAACAAAAACGATCAGGAGCTTATAAATCTTCCAAGTATTCAACATCAGTTCTAAAAAATTTACTCAAATCTATATTCAATTTTCTTAATCTTGCTATTTCTTTAAAAAACTAATCAGTAATTACATGAACAATCTGTTGAAAGGCAAAAAAGGCATCATATTTGGTGCATTAAATGATAAGAGCATTGCCTGGCAAGCTGCTTTAAAATGTTATGAGCAAGGAGCAACATTTGTATTAACCAATGCACCCATTGCGATGAGAATGGGTGAAATCAACAAACTAGCTGAAGTTTGCGGTCATGCGCAAATCATAGCTTGTGATGTAAGCAAAAACGAAGACATGGAACAACTCATCAAACAATCCATGGAAATACTTGGTGGTAAAGTTGATTTTATTTTACACTCAGTAGGCATGAGTTTGAATATCAGAAAAGGAAAAGACTATACTGATTTAGATTATAAATTCATGCATGATACATTGGATATTTCAGCCATGAGCTTCCACAGACTGATGCAAACCGTATATAAAATGGATGCGATTAATGAATGGGGTTCTATTATCGCATTAACTTATATTGGAGCACAAAGAGTGTTTCCTGATTACAGCGAAATGGGTGATGCCAAATCTTTATTAGAAAGCTTTGCAAGGGGATTTGGATACCGATTGGGTAAAGAAAAAATGGTTCGAGTGAATACCATTTCACAAAGTCCTACCATGACAACTGCTGGAGGTGGAGTAAAAGGCTTTGGTGATTTTTATGATTATGCAGAAGCCTTATCACCTTTGGGGAACGCCTCGGCTGAAGATTGCGCCAATTATTGTGTTTTGATGTTTAGTGATTTAAGTAGAAAAGTGACCATGCAGAATTTATTCCATGATGGAGGATTCAGCAATACCGGATTTAGTTATGATGTTTTTAAAATGATGGAAAAGAAATCGGAATAAAAACCCAAACATAAAAAAAGCAGATTCAAAATTGAATCTGCTTTTTTTATGTTTGCATTCATCTATTGATTGACATGCATCTCAGATAATAAATGATTGGCCTTCGCTACTTTTTCTAGTATCCAGCAAACGTACCTGATATCCACGGCCACACTTCTAGAATAAGCTTCATTCCATGCATAATCATTGATAGTAGCCGTATAAGCCCTATCGAAATTTACTCCAACTAAATTTCCATCAGCATCCATCACAGGGCTACCACTATTACCACCTGTAGTATCGAGATTGTACAAGAAGTTAACTGGTAAATCATTTAAATCGGGATGCATATATGAACCCAAATCATGCATTGCATATAAATCTTTGATGGCTTGTAACAATTCATAATCTTTCCCATCTTCTTTTTCTATGACACCTTGTAAGGTGGTAAATGGTTTATTCCATTCGGCATCATTAGGATAATATCCTTTGATATAACCATAAGTAAAACGTAAAGTAGCATTGGCATCAGGAATAAACTGGGTCTTTTTGAATTCGCTTTTTGCATCTACGTATTTGGCAAGTAAAAGATTCAATTCACCTTCACGTTTTCTATCCTCCTCATCATATTTATTCACCTCCTTGTTCATCTCATGTGCAAAACGAATCAAATCATCATTTAGGTTCAAAGCAGCATCAGAACTGTCTTTCAAGTATTCCATCATGAGTTTTGAATCCATGATTTTTGTTTTAGACAAGAAGTTTCCAATTGTTTTAGCCCTGGCCTCATCGGTTTTATTCTTCTTATAAAAAGCCAAAACTGCTTTTACTTCATTATCGCTATTATACTCTTTCACATCAGCAAACATTTTTAACATCAAAGGCTTTTCAATTGCGGGGTCCATTTGAGCAAACAACCTTTGGTATAAAGCTTTTAGACGTGGAATTTGCTTTGATAAAAAAGCAGCCTTTTCATCTTCTGATTTCAGTTGTTGATAGGATACTTTGTAATTATCTAATGCAGCAGCAAATTGGAAACTTGGTGAAAGATTGTACAAGTAATCATAGAATAAATTTCTTGGTGCATACTTGATGATCTCTTCATATAATTTATTCAGTTTGGGTATTACATCACCATATTTTTTATTCAATTCAGGATTAGACTCAAGAAACTTTTGCATTTCTTTTTCTTCAGCTCTTTTTTTCTCTGTGAGTCCTACCCTTCTAAACCCTTGTAATTTGCCTTCATAGTTCTTGGCAGTATTGGCAAGACTTTTAATTTTAGCTGAGTACTTCAATTCAAGAAACTCATTGTTCTCGCCTAATTTCTCCATGTAATTGATTTCCCAATTGAATAAATCACTTACATATTTCAGCATGTATTTTTCATGGTATTGATAAAATGCTGCTGGTTGATTTCTAAAAGTCCTACCCGGGTAACCTAATATAAAAACGAAGTCATTTTCTTTTACACCCTTCGGATTTACTTTCAGGTATTTTACAGGTTTAAAAGGCACATTGTCTTTGCTATAATCTGCAGCAGAGCCATCTTTAGCAACATAGGCTCTTAAGAAGGCAAAGTCGCCGCTGTGACGAGGCCAAACCCAATTGTCTTTTTCACCACCATATTCACCAATACTTCTACCCGGCACATAAACCAATCTAACATCTTTCAGTAATTGGTATCTGAAAAGCACATAAGTTCTACCCGTAAACATTTCAGAAATTTCACATTGTAATTTCGGGTACTTTTTGTTTTCCTCTGCAGTAATGAGTTTTACATTATCTGCAATGATTTGCAAACGTTTGATTGGATCATTGGTTTCTTGCGTTCCCATTAAAACCTTTGATGAAACATCTTCATAACTAGCTGTGATTTTACAAACCAAACCCTTAGCAGGAGCCTCTTCTTCTCTTGTTCTGGCAAGGAATCCGCGGTCTACATATTTGTTAACCGTATCTGAAATGGCATGAACAAAACTGAAAGCACAATGGTGGTTGGTAACCAATAAACCGTCTTCACTTACAAATGAACCTGTGCAACCGCCAACGCGTACAATGGCATCAATCTGACTGATTCCATTTGGATTGTATAAAGCCAAAGGCTCCATTCTCAAACCTGCTTTTTTCAAATCAACTTGTTTGAGTTCTGATAATGGAAACATGCCCTCATCAGCTCTGTCTGTTTTATGAGAGCTGATTAAAATCCAAATAAAACTTAATGCAATTAAAAGTAATGGTTTCTTCATAAGGGGCGAATATAGGTCTAAGTGAAGTGATAAATCAATGCTCTTTCCATCAAACATCAGATAATCAAAAACATCTAAAAAATAAAATCCTGAAATTTATCATTTTATGCTTTTTACGCAGCCCCTATTATTGCCTCAATTAAAAACCATATCCATGAATCCAAAGTCATTAGCACATTCTTTTCACATACCTATAATGGGTATTGGATTTACAATCGACACGCCATTTAAAGTTTCACCATACGGAATTTCTTCATCTATTTCTTTGGTAGATGATATTCTGATAGAGAAAATGAGAAAATTCTATTGCGAAAAATTCGATAAACCTTATCATGCAATAACCAATAAAATGGATGATTTTAGGGCAAAGCGCATCACCGCATATTTGAATTTATTAGAAGATTTAATTGATGAAAAAATCACCCATATGAAAGAATCATTTCATGAAGGGTCAAAAGAGTTAGAGCAATATTTTAAGATGTTACCTGACTCTTCGCAATTGAAAAAGAACTTTCAGAATTTTATAGATAACCAAGTTTCAAAGAGTGAAATCATCAATTGGTTAAACAACAATTTGGTGAAAGGTAGCATTGATGTAAACATCATGACCAAACTTGATAAAGAAAATTACCAAGGGGATGAAA
>JBMLPO010000111.1:0-9613 GCA_049242065.1 Bacteroidia bacterium | reverse complement strand
AGTATATCATAGAAAGCAGTACCTTATTGTGCGAATTATAGGAGGTTCCAAAAGTGGCATTATAATTCATGCCCCGCAGAATTTACCCGTTCGACCAACTACAGATAGGTCGAAAGAAAGTTTGTTTAATATTTTAGAAAACAAGTTGGATTGGGAGGGATTGATTTGTTTGGATTTATTTACTGGAACAGGGAATATCAGTTATGAATTAGCGAGCAGGGGAGTAGCTGAAATTACTAGTGTAGATAAGGATTTTGGCTGTGTTAGGTTTGTAAAAGAGACAGCAGTAAAATTGGGATTCAAACAAATTCAGGTGCGAAAGCAAGATGTATTTGTTTACCTCAAATCAGAAACCAAAACATATGATTTGATATTTGCAGACCCACCCTATGCCTTAGATAAGATTGTTGATTTATCTAGCTTGGTTTTTGAAAAAGGATTGTTGAGTAAAACGGGGTACCTGATTATTGAACATGGCTCACATTTGGATTTAAGTAGTCAAAGCGGTTTTTTTGAAGGCAGAAAATATGGTCAATCTACATTTTCATTTTTCAGGAATCCGAATACACATCAAGAAATAATACCAAACCCATAACATGAAACGCATCGCCTTATTTCCAGGAACCTTCGACCCTATTACAGTAGGACATGTGAATATTGTTGAAAGGGCACTTCATTTATTTGATGAAATTGTGATAGGCATTGGCCACAATAGCAGTAAGAATACCTTGTTTCCTTTGGAGAAAAGATTGGAATGGATTCAGGAGATTTTTAAAAATGAACCCAAAGTAAGGGCAGCAATTTATGAAGGCTTAACAGTGAATTACTGTGAAAAAATAGAAGCGGGTTATATACTAAGGGGATTAAGGACCATGTCTGATTTTGATTATGAAAAGAACATCGCACAAATGAATAAGATTGTTTTTCATAAAGTAGAAACCATTTTCATCATGTGTGATCCTGCTTATACGCCAGTAAGTTCATCTATTGTTAGAGATTTAATCAGGAATAATGGGGATGTTTCGCAGTTCATTCCTGAGGAAGTGAAGTACCATCTTTAGCTTATAGGTATTTCAATATTAACAGTAGTTCCTTTACCTGGATAGGAGTCAAAATCAATTTTCCCATTGATAAAATTGATTCGTGATTGAATATTTTTTATTCCAATTCCTCCTTTTTCTAGGGCCTCATTCAAGTTAAAACCCATTCCATTGTCTTCAATCAAAAGGTTGAGTTCGTGATCATGTTTGATTAATTGAATATTGACTTGTGTTGCCTGAGCATGTTTGATGATATTATTGACAAGCTCTTGTAAAACGCGGTATAATACATTTTCAATAGTTTGATTCAATCGTTCTTCTAAGCCTAATGTTTCAATGTGAATGCGAATGCTATTGCTGGAATTGATTTGTTGAATAAACTCTCTCACTGCAGAAACAAGTCCGGATTTAATGAGCCCATTTGCCATTAAGTTATGAGAGATAGAGCGAACATCTTTCACTGATTCATCGAGTAAAGACAAAGCATTTGAAATAAATAATTCTTGATTTTGTTTATCCGATTCAATTGTTTGATGAAGGCCTGATATGTTTAATTTAGCAGCACTTAAACGTTGGCCTAAGCCATCATGTAAATCACGCGCAATTCTTTGCCTTTCGTTTTCTTCAGCCTCTAGCACTGCTTTTGAACGAATTTGTTCTTGTTGAAGTAGCGCAGCGTCCATTTTTTGTTGTTGTTTGATTTTGTAATTGGCATAAATAAAATAGAACAAGATAGCAAGTAGGAGCATGCCTATTACTAGCGAGCCTAATACAATCTGACTTCTATCTAATTCAGCTTGTTTCAATTCGTTTTCTTTTTCTAACATTTGATTCTTCGATTCCTTTTCATTGGTTTCGAATTTGGTTTGCATTTCCGAAAACTGCTTACTGAGTTCCGAATTAAAAATACTGTCTTTTAATGTCGTATAAATATCATACGATTCTCGGGCTTTTTGGGCATTTCCTGTTTCAATATAATAATCGCCATAATGCTGATAAACTGGAATTAAGGTGCTAGGTAAGCCTTGTTCTTTAGCAATTTGTTCTGCCTTATTTAAATGATAAAGTGCTTTAGTAAAGTTTCTCTTATCTGTATATAAAGCCCCTAAATTAGAATGAAACAATGCCATGCTATTCTTGTCTTGCAATCTTGTTGCCATTGCTAAACCTGGCACATAATAAAGTTCGGCTAAATCATCTTGGTGTAGGTATCGGTAATAATAACCGATATTGTTCATCATACTAGCCATGCTATTGCTATCACCCACTTGTTTGAAAATTTCAAGTGCTTGCAGTTTATATTGAATGGCTTGTTTGAATTCTTTTTTTTCCTCAAATGAAGAACCAATATTGTTCAAGGCAACTGCTTTTGTATAAACATCACCTAGTTCCTCCGCAATTGCGAGAGACTGCCTTGCCAATTCAATTACCTTGTCCCATTTGTATAAGGCAGAATAAAGAAAGCAGATATTGTTAAGCGTATAGGAGATTTTAACTTTATCGTTGAGAGATTGATAAATAGCTAGTGCTTGTAATTGATTTTTAAGAGCTAATCCATAATAATCCATTTCAGAATAACAGTAACCAATTTTACTGTAAGAAGATGCAATGTCTAAGTCTTGCTTAAGTTGGAGGCGAATGTTTAATGCCTTCTGGTGGAAGAGAAGCCCTTTTTTGAATTCACTTCTTTTGATACAAACAATGCCTAAATCATTATAAGCCTGAGCAATGAATTTTGAATTTCCCAAAGCGCTTGCCAAATCGAGTTCTTGTTTGGCATAAGCTTCTGCTTTATTTAAATCTGTTTGTAGATATTCCCAATTGAGGTCGGTATAAATTTGTAGTTTAAGGGTATCGTGTATTTTACTTTGAAGGAGGTTTTCTAAACTATCTGTTAAAGATGCTTGTAGTTGGAAGTTTGCAATCAAACAGATAATGAGTATACTGAAGTAGCGAATTGAATTCATAGGAATGGAATTAAATAAAGCTCAAATTTGCATTGAAAAATAAAGAAAAACGCTACCCTACCCTGGGTAATTGTTATCCGTATTAGCGGGTATTTTTAAATAGTTTTAGATGAGTTTGTGTTCTATGGCATATTTAATTAAACCAGCCACACTTTTGGTTCCAGTTTTTCTAAAGATATTTTTTCGATGGGTTTCAACCGTTCTTTCGCTGATGAATAGTTTTTCACCAATTGCAGCATTGTTGAATTCATCGGCAATTAGTTTTACAATTTCTAATTCACGCGTAGTGAGGTGACTTTGTTCAGTAGTTGAGATTTTTGTTTGAGTAATCGACTTCATCATCTCGAGCGTAACCTCATTACTAAAGAAAACCTGACCTGACATTATTTTATCTAATGCCTCGATTAACTCATTGGAACCTGTATTTTTTAAAATGTATCCATGAACCCCAGCATTGATCATTTCTGTTATGGTTTCTTTATCACTAAACATAGAAAGAGCCATGATTTTTAATTGAGGAAATTCCTGCCTTAGCGACTTACACAAATCAATACCAGAACATAACTCCATGGAAATATCTGTTATAAGCAAATGAGGAAGATGTTTACGCACCAAATCGGCTGCCTCAAGTGGATTGGTACTTTGGGCTACTACTTCATAAGATTGACTCGCATTGAGTAAAGCGGCAATCCCATCTAACATAATGAGGTGATCATCTATGAGTACAATTTTAAATTTCATGGTGAACGAATTTATAGAAAAGGCCAATATATACCCAATAGCACGGATATAAATTACCCGCTAACGGGTATTTACTTGGAAAGGCCATCTATCTAGTTTTGAACCAACAAAACATCACCAAATTATGAAAACAAAAAAAGTACCTTTTACCATTTCAGCTCTTCTAATGAGCTTATTGATGTTGCAAGTAAATAAAATGCATGCGCAACAAATCACTTATAAAACATTAGAAGATGAGCCACTCTCCAAGAATTTATTTATAGGCATTAATGTGTTTGATGCCATTGCTTATTCACCTAATACTACAATTGGATATAATGTGTATGCAAATTATTTATTGGGTAATCGATTACAAATAGATGCTGAATTCAGAAGTACCTATTTAGATGATAATGCTGCTGCTGTCTTTGCTCCAAAAGACTTAACAAAAGCATGGTCGTTTTCTGCAGGGGCCGCATTTAATTTAAGTCATAAAGTTAAAAAAGGAAGAGCAAGAGTGGTACTATCAAGCAGCACACTTGGAAGAACCACCTATACCAAATACATTGAAGTACCTGCCATGTTCAGAAAAATATGGAGTGTAAGAGGAGGTATTCAACAATTTCACAACAATTACCAAGTTGACATGGATTTAATTTCAAGTCCAAATAAAAGTGATATCCAATACAAAGATGCGAATGGGCAATTGAAGTATTTGATTGATCAAGTGAATTTTGAAACGCCTACCTATAGCATGAATGCATTTTGTTTTTATGCAGGACTTGATTTTAAATCGATAGTGAATGTGAAAATCAAACCAGATGGTTATAGTGAAAAAAGAAAAGCTTCCAAGTTTAATATGTATGCTGATGTTTTGTTAAGTCCGAGCATTACTTATACCCTTGTACCAAACGAAAAGCAATCACAGTTTAAGGGGATTGATATTGATATTCCTGAAAACAAAAGGAACAATTTTGGATGGAGATTGGGTTGGAAGCAAGACATGGGTAAATATGCCGGATTGTCGTTTAAAGCAGAATTCGGACAGTTGCCAGGCAATCCTGCATCACCATGGTTTGTTAGTGTAGGCGGGGGCTTACATATTGGAGCAAAAATTGGCAAATAAAAAAAACGAAACAAGATAAAGAGGATGGTTCAGGCCATCCTTTTTTTTTGAAAACCAATTGATGGATAAATAATTTTTATGAGAAAGCAAGTTCTAAATTTCAGGTGTCATTCGGAATTTTTAAATCGGCACTTCTAAAATTTTAATTCTTGCTTATATTGTACTCTCGCAGCAGTACAGGTATGAACTTATTAGAAATATGTGTGACATCCCTTGAATCGGCAATTGCAGCTGAACAAGGCGGTGCCAATAGAATAGAATTGTGTGATAATTTAATAGAAGGTGGGACTACTCCTTCTCTTGGAATGGTGTGGGCATGTGCATCCCAATTAATTATTCCTATTCATGTGTTAATTAGACCTAGGGCTGGTGATTTTTGTTATGATGATGCAGAAAAGGCCATTATGTTAAAGGACATTGAATACCTGAAACAAATCAAAGGTGTGGCAGGATTTGTGATCGGAGCATTGAATGAACAAGGTGAAATAGATCAATCGTTTTGTGAAGAAATGATAACTGCTTGCAGGCCTCATCAAATAACATTTCATCGTGCATTTGATGTGTGTAAAGACCCGATTCAATCACTTGAAGTTCTGATTGATTTGGGCTTTGATATTCTGTTGAGTTCGGGTCAGGAAACTACTGCAGAGAAAGGCTTTGCCTTACTTCAGACCCTGCATCAGCAAGCAGCAGGAAGAATTGAAATCATGCCAGGAGCTGGTATCCAAGATAGTAATGTTCATCTTTTTAGAGATGCTGGATTTTCTTCCTTTCATATGTCGCTACGAAAACTAAAAGAAAGCAAAATGAAATACAGAAGTTCAAAGGTTAAAATGAGCAGTATTTCAGGTGAAGATGATTGTGCTTATTCTGTATGCGACCAAGATAAAGTTAAAAAAGTAAGAGCCATTTTAAATTATGAATAAAGCCAATCAATTGATAATACTCTTGCTGTTCATCAGTAGATTTGCCATTGCAGGAGAATTGGATTTAGGTGCTTGTAAATGGAGTTTCAAAGAACTCAATAGTAAGGGTAAGTGGTACAGTGCCCAGGTCCCCGGCACCGTTCATACTGATTTAATGAAGCACAAATTGATTCCAGATCCTTTTCTTCAAGAAAATGAAAAGCAAGTTCAATGGGTTAGTAAGAAAGATTGGGTATATAGTTGTGACTTTCAATTACCTCCATCTTTATTAAAAGATAAACATATTCAATTGAATTGTGAAGGACTTGATACCTATGCAGATGTTTATGTGAATCATAAAAAAGTGATCAGTGCTAACAACATGTTCAGGGCTTGGCAAGCTGAAGTGAAAAGCTTACTCCTAGCAGGTAAAAACAATTTGAGAATAGTCTTTAAATCGAATCTTGCAACAGCTGAGAAATTATATCAAGCATTACCAGTTCCATTACCCAATGATGAAAGGGTGATGTTAAGAAAGGCACAGTATCAGTTTGGATGGGATTGGGGGCCTCGATTAATTACTTGCGGCATCTATAAAAAAATAAGTTTGAAATCATGGTCGGATGTGCAAATCAGCTCAGTGCAATTTGTTCAGAAGGAACTGCATAATCAGCAAGCAAAAATAGAATTGAACTTAGAGTTGAATTTGGATCAAGCAGGTAAATATTATGTTTCAGTTATCAATAGTCTGACATCCGAAAAACTAAAAGACAGTATTGTTTATTGCGCAAGTAAATCTGCATCCATCAGATTAAATTTTGAAATGAATCAGGTGAAGTATTGGTGGACAAACGGATTGGGAGAGCCTTATTTATATAATTTACAAACCTCTGTTATTGCAGAAAATGGGAGTTATGATAAACAAGTTCAAAGAATAGGATTCAAAAACTTGGAATTGGTTCAGGAGCCAGATTCAATGGGTCGTAGTTTTTATTTTAAATTGAATGGAATTCCCTTGTATATCAAAGGAGCCAATTATATTCCTCAAGATAATTTTGTGAGTAGAACAAGTTTAAGTCAAACAAAACACTTGTTGGAACAAGCACAAAAATCTCATATGAATATGTTACGTGTTTGGGGTGGTGGATTGTATGAGTCGGATGAGTTTTATGAAACATGTGATGAATTGGGATTATTGGTATGGCAAGATTTTATGTTTGCTTGTGCCATGTATCCAGGAGATGAATCATTTGTAAACAATGTAAAACAAGAGGTCATTCATCAAGTAAAAAGAATCAGACACCATGCCTCATTGGCCTTGTGGTGTGGAAACAACGAAATAAGTGAAGGCTGGTTTAATTGGGGTTGGCAAAAACAATATGGGTATTCGGCGGCCGACTCTTTACGGATATGGAATGATTACCAAAAATTGTTCTTAAAAGAAATACCACAGCTGCTTTCTGTTTACGATGCTCAACATGCTTATTGGCCAAGTTCCCCACAATTTGGTTGGGGACGAAAAGAAAGTTTGCTGCAGGGCGATGCGCACTATTGGGGTGTTTGGTGGGGAGAAGAACCATTTGAAATGTATCGAAAAAAAGTTGGGCGATTTAATAGTGAATATGGATTTCAAGGATTTCCTTCTAAAGAGATTTTTTTATCATTTACCGATACCAATCATCTACATATTGATTCAGCAGTCATTGCCTTTCATAATAAACATCCACGTGGACTTCAAACCATAAAAAAATACATGGAAAGAGCTTATAATCTCCCTCGTTCATTTGATGACTATTTGTATCTTAGCCAGTGTTTACAGGCCGATGGAATGAAGATAGCCATTGAGGCACACAGAAGTCGCATGCCCTATAATATGGGAACATTGTATTGGCAGTTGAATGATTGTTGGCCGGTGATTTCATGGTCGGGAATCGACTATCAACATAAATGGAAAGCAGCCCAATATCAAATAAAAAGAAGTTTTGAGCCCCTAATTATGACTTGGATAGATGAAGGTGATAGCATCTCCTTAAACCTGATATCTGATTTACAAAAAACAGAAATGGCGCAATTAAAAATTGTATTGGAAGATTTTAAAGGCAATAACTTTTTGCAGCTAAATGAAAACTGCATGTTGCCCATCAATCAGGCTGTTGTTGTGAAAAAACTGGCGAAGGCCCAACTCAAAAGCTTTGCAAATATTTCTGAATTAATATTAAATGCGAGTTTACAAACGGCCTCACAAAAATCTATTTCATCTAATTTTTATTTTGTAGAAGTAAAAGATATGAAGTTGAATAAACAAGATTTGTCCTATCAACTCATTCCACAGAAATCAGGATTTGAGTTGGTGGTAAAAGCCAATGAATTTCATAAGAATATTTGGATTGAATCAATGGGCGAATTATCTGATAACTTTTTTGATTTGAGAGCTGGAGAAAGCAAGCATATTTTTATTCAAGGAATCAAAAATAAGTCAAGTTTACCTATAGATGTTAAATCGATTAATTCCTTGATGAAATAAGTGAAACAGACTTGACCATCAAGAAAATTTAATTCAAGTTCTGCGCTGAGCAGATGGAATTTTAGATTAAAAGATTATTTTTCGGAACATATGAACCTAAGACTATTCCGAAAATCGATCCTTTTACTATTCATTGGTATTGGCTGTTTTCAATTACAGGCGCAAATTTCAATCATCCCCAAGCCTACTTTACTTAAGGAAATGAAGGGCGTTTTTACCTTAACAGGAAAAACCACTATTCAAATAGCTTCCAATCAAACAGAATTAATGGAATTGGGAAGATTTGTTCAACAACAAATTCAATCCTCTTATGGAATAAGTTTGAGCCTTGTACAAACCAATAAGCAGTCGGTAAATAGCATTCGTCTGATCTTAATTAGTGGCGCAGACAGTTTAGGCAAGGAAGGATATTTGCTACAAATTGGAAAAAGTGGAATTGAAATCAGAGCTGCCCAAAGCCCAGGAATTTTATATGGCATACAAAGCTTCAGGCAAATACTTCCCATCTCTCAACAAACAGAAAAAATTGAATGTCCCTTTGTTTGGATAGCAGACCAACCGCAATTTGGCTGGAGGGGATTGAACTTGGATTGCTGTAGACATTTCATGGATAAACAATTTATTCTGCGTTATCTTGATTTATTATCCTACTATAAACTCAATACCTTTCATTGGCATTTAACAGAAGACCAGGGTTGGAGAATTGAAATTAAAAAGTATCCTGAACTATGTGGAATTGGTGCTTGGCGTTTAGAAAAAGATGGCAGCACCTATGGTGGGTATTATACCCAAAATGACATACGTGAAATTGTAGCTTATGCCAGTAAATTACATATCATGGTGATACCTGAAATAGAAATGCCTGGTCATTCCATGGCAGCTATAGCGGCTTATCCGCATCTCTCATGCACAGGAGAAAAAGTGGCTGTTGCCAATAATTGGGGTGTATTTAAAGATATCTATTGTGCAGGTAACGAACAAAGTTTTGAGTTCATTGAAGATGTTTTAAGTGAAGTGATGACCTTATTTCCTGCTCCCTATATTCATATTGGAGGTGATGAAGCACCAAAGTATAGATGGGAGAAATGTGAGAAATGTAAAAAGAGAATGACTGCAGAAAACCTGAAAGATGCACATGAGTTACAAAGTTATTTTATCAAAAGGGTTGAAAAATTTGTGAATCAAAACGGGAAGAAAATCATTGGGTGGGATGAGATTTTAGAAGGAGGCTTGGCTCCCAATGCAACTGTTCAATCTTGGAGAGGCGTGCAAGGAGCCATTGATGCAGTGAAAAATGGAAATGATGCAATTGTATCACCTACCTCTCACAT
>JBMLPO010000110.1:6518-6942 GCA_049242065.1 Bacteroidia bacterium | reverse complement strand
AGGTCAGTAGTTTTTCTTTTTGAAAAATTTACTTTAGTTCCTCATTCTATATTATCAACTTTAAGCATGTTCATTCACTTTCTTGAACTAACTGCTATTTTATTTGTTTTTGAATGTAGATAGTGATACTACTTTATAAATGTTGTTTGTTTAAACCCAACTGCATTGTTTAAGGTTAATTAGTATTCAATTTTATATTTTGATTTTCAATTTTAAAGCCATTCAATTTGCTGATTTTTGTCTGATTTCCTTACAAACAGATTGTTGAAATTTGCAAAATGAAATGTTTCCTTTTTTGTGGCTTGGGTTTATTCATTGCATTGTCTTTACCTGCACAGAGTATAAAACAAACTCAAGTCAATCAACATGTTTGGGTGTCTTTTAATTCGAGTTTTGAGTTGAATCAGCATTGGAGTTTATTAGC
>JBMLPO010000110.1:0-6508 GCA_049242065.1 Bacteroidia bacterium | reverse complement strand
CGGATGTTCATATTCGGCAAACAAATTTTATTGAAAATCCAAGTTTTCTTTTTGGCAGATTGGCGGGGCAATATCAATTTGCTTCTGGAATTCATGTAGCCTTGGGTTATGCTAATTTACTTGCTAGTCCAAGTAAATCTAATTTAAAAACATGGTCAGATGAACACCGCATTTATCAGCAATTGACTTATACTTCAAGAATATCAAAAGTAGGTTTATTCTATCGCTTGCGCAATGAACAAAGATGGAGGGAACAAATAGATGTTAATGCTGATAAATGGAATGGTTCCTATGTTTTTACCAATAGAATTCGCTATTTAATGAGTATGAATTTCCCTCTGTCAAAATCAAAAAACAAATCAGCATTGGTATTAGCTGATGAAGTTTTTGTTCAGTTAGGTCCTTCAATTATTTATAATACTTTCGATCAAAACAGATTGTTTATAGGTTATAAGCAGAATGTTTCAAAGTCTATCTCATTTGATATTGGTTATATGCGCGTTTTTCAGCAAAAGTCGAGCGGAAATCAATACGATTTAAACCATACCATTCGCTTGTTTTTCTATGGGAATTTTAAAGCCAACCGCACATCATCTGCTATTTGATATTTGAATATTCTCTTCTTTTTAGCATCTTGCTTAGATGAAGAAAATTTCAATTGTAGTTATGATCGGATTTTTATTTGCTTGTCAATCCAAGCCAAGTGCAGAAAAATCATTTGATCAAGTAAGAAACTCCTTTATCCAATCATGGTGGAAGCAATTTCCAACATCTGCTACAACAGCGGGTTTTCATGAGTATGATGCAGAATTAAATCCATACGATAAATCCAATAGAGAAGCTGATAAAGCATTTGTGGAAGCTTGGTTAGATAGTTTATCGAAATTGGAAACAGAAAAAATGAATGCCAATGATTTAACAGATTTGGCTTTGATGAAAGGCGCTTTACATTCCATTATTTTTTATGCTGATACTTTTAAAGCTTGGCAATGGGATCCTTCAAACTACAATGTAGCTGGGGCTTTTGCCGATATCATCAATGCGAATAATATAGATTCATTACAAAAACGCATTTATGTACAAGCAAGAATTAAAAAGGTAAAATCGTACTATGATGCTGCCAAGTTAAACATCGAAAATCCTTCTCCAGAGCATACACAATTAGCCATCGAACAAAGTGAAGGTGTGAAGGAATATTTGAATTCAGAAGTAAAAAATTGGGTAAATCATTCTTCAGATTTAAATGAAGCCATTGCTGCAGTAAATGGATTTTCATCTTTTCTGAAATCAATTCTTCCAACAGCAAAAAGAGATTTTAGAATTGGAAAGGAATTATACGAACCCAAATTCTCTCACGATATTCAATCGCAGTGGAGTGCTACTGAAGTATACGAAAAAGCCATCAATAGAAAAAAAGAATTACATCTTGAAATGGCTAAACTGACTAAAGATTTATGGTCGAAGTACATGCATGTTGAAATGCCAAAAGATACATTAAAAGCCATTTCTGCACTCATCAATAAAATTTCAGAAAAACATGCTCATCGTGATTCTTTTATACAATCGATTGAAAAGCAGATTCCAGAACTACAAGCTTTTGTAAATGAAAAGCAGTTGTTGTTTTTAGACCCCAATAAACCATTAAAAGTAAGAAGAACACCCGGTTATATGGATGGTGTTGCTGGGGCGAGCATCAGTGCTCCTGGTCCTTACGATAAAGATGCGGAGACATTTTATAATGTAAGTACCTTAGAAAAATTTAGCAAAGAAAGTGCTGAAAGTTATTTGAGAGAATACAACCATTATATCCTACAAATTTTAAATATTCATGAAGCCATTCCGGGACATTATGCGCAATTGGTTTACTCAAACAATTCGCCTTCTATAATTAAATCGGTATTTGGTAATGGCGCTATGATTGAAGGTTGGGCTGTTTATACTGAGAGAATGATGATTGAAGCAGGATATGGAAATGCAGAACCTGAAATGTTATTGATGTATAACAAATGGCATTTGAGAACCGTTTGTAATACCATTTTAGATTACAGTGTGCATGTAAATGGCTGGAAAAAGGAAGATGCTATTAATTTATTGGTGAATGAAGCCTTTCAGCAACAAGCCGAAGCAGAAGGCAAATGGAGGAGAGTGCAATTATCGCAAGTGCAATTGTGTAGTTATTTTACAGGCTATTCAGAAATATTTGCATTAAGAGAAGAAATGAAAAAGAAGCAGGATTTTGATTTGAAAAAATTCCATGAAAGCTTTTTAAGTTTTGGAAGTGCACCAATTAAAGAAATTAGAAAGCTAATGTTGAAATAAATATGAAATTGCTAAAAGGAACCATATTGATGATGTTTTTGCTGATGGCAACTGCTTTTCAAGTACAAACAGGAGATGAAATTTTAGGAGAATGGTTAAGTTCAAGTGGAGAAGGGAAGTTCAGAATATTTAAATCGGGTGAGTATTATTACGGAACTATTTATTGGTTGAAAGAGCCATATACATCAAAAGGTGAACCTAAATTAGACGACAATAATCCAGACCCGAGCAAACGTTCAAGAAAAATACAAGGATTGATGTTATTGAAAAGCTTTAAATTCAATGCGAAAAGTAAAGTTTGGGAGAATGGAGAGATTTATGATCCTGAAAGCGGAAAAACCTACAGTTGTAACATAAAAATGGAAACTGCTGATAAGTTAAGCATTCGCGGATATATTGGCATTTCTCTTATTGGTAGAACAGAAGTCTGGACTAGGGTGAAGTAGAAATTTGGTAAAATTTCTGATTTTGTTCATGCTTTGGATTGTTAAAGTAAATTTTTGAATAGAAGTATTACTTTCGCAGCAATGATTAGTCCTTGGAAGTTTTTATCTGTTTTACTCATATTGTACGCCATTATTGGTGGCTTGTTGATGCCGGTTCCAGAATTGCCCATTCTTGAACAAAGCATTAGAAATTTGTATTACCACGTTCCCATGTGGTTTTCGATGGTATTATTGCTTTTAGCTTCTGCATTCCATGCCACAAAAGTATTAAGTGGAAAAGGATTGGAATATGATGCCAAATCAAATATTTATGCCACCATTGGAATGTTGTATGGCTGCATTGGCATTGTTACAGGAATGATTTGGGCAAAAAATACTTGGGGAGCTTATTGGGTTTCAGATCCTAAATTGAACTCTGCTGCCATTGGTATGCTCATGTATTCGGCCTATTTTGTATTAAGAGGCTCGTTTGAGGATGAAGAGAAAAAGGCCAGGTATGCTGCTATTTATAATTTATTCTGTTTCCCTGTTTTTGTGGTGTTGATATTCGTTATTCCACGTTTAACAGATTCATTACATCCAGGTAATGGCGGAAATCCAGGTTTTAATCAGTATGATTTAGACAGCAGATTAAGAATGGTATTTTATCCGGCGGTAATAGGTTGGGTTTTGATGGGCTTCTGGATTGCAGATTTAGGCATAAGGGTAAAATTAATGGAATTAAAAAAGTGGTTCAATTCTTAAGAACTTGTAAGTATGAAAAATATAATATTCAATCAAATTACTAAAAGCGCCGAACAGCCTGATTTAGCTGGAACGGGTAAGTTTTATGTGGTAGTAGGTGTAATAGCAATTTTATTTCTGGGTATAACTGCATATTTGATTAGTTTGGATTTGAAAATTAAAAAACTGGAGAAAAAGGACTAGTTATGAAAAAGACTTATATTTTAGGTATTGCTTTAATTGGTATTGCAATTGCAGCCATTGTGAGCATGTATGGCGATGCCAGTACCTACGAGAATTTTGAAGTAGCAATGGAAAATCCGGGTAAAGAATTTCACGTGGTAGGAGTATTAAACAGAGAGAAAGAGAAGTTCTATAATCCTCAGGAAGATCCCAATTATTTCACCTTCTACATGGTTGATGAAAAAGGCAAAGAAAGCAAGGTTGTTTACCACAATCCGGAGCCAACAGATTTCGACAGGTCTGAAAAGATTGTGATTGTAGGCAAAATGGATGGGGATCATTTTGAAGCATCCAAAATTTTGTTAAAATGTCCGAGTAAGTATACCGATAACCAGGTGAAAACTTAAGGTGAAATTGGAAAATAGACAAAGCTGCTCAGAAATGTGCAGCTTTTTTTGTGCCTTGTAATTTCTACTTCACTAAAAATTAAGATACAAGCATTATAGAAATAATTGTAAATTGGGTTTTCTAAAGATTTTAAATTGAAATATTTCTACCTAAATATAAACCATCAAATACCTTTTAAATATAGGACTTTTGGCTTTGCGAATATTATCATATACAATTTTAATCTCTTAAAATATGACGCATGAAAAAACTACTTTACTTCGGATTTCTTCTTTTTATTTTTTCTTGTTCTAAAGAAAAAGATTGTAGCAAAGTACCAACCAAACTTATTACAGCAAATGTATTTTTACTTGATTCAGAAAGAACATACCTTCCATATAATGGCACAGAAACTCTTATGTTTATAAGCAACAAAGGTGATACAGCCGTTTTAAAAGGAACGGGTACTATTCAGAAGTATAATAAAGAAAGAATTGTATCTATCAATGAATATCCTTCTTGTCCCCAAACCGAAGTACATCTCCATGAAACCTTAGCAGCGGAGTTCAAAGGGACAAACCCAAATTTTTCGCATTTCAAAATTGAGCAATTTATGAGTTCTAGTTATTATTCAATTTTTAGGTTTTATTTCAATAATAAGATGGAGTCAGTTTCTAATACTTATCCTTACGAATGGGGAGGAGGAAGTGCCTACTTTTTTGCAAAAGGTATTTATGAGAAATTACCTATTACTACGGCGCTCGAATTTCGAGGAAGTTCAATTATTGCTTTAGATTTTAATCTCTTTAGTGGTTTCCCTTATCCTAAATTTATTTTCTATCGAAATTTTGGAATTATAGGTTGCAGAATTGATTCAAGCACTGTTTATACCCTTCAATAAAAATTATACAATTTTGATTTGATTTCTATTTTAGGAAATTGGGTTTATCGATACTCATGATATAAAAGATTAAACATTTTGTATCATAAGAAATAAATAATAAAGGATTTGCATTTTCTCCATAGCTTACTTCTCATAAAATAGATACAAAGGATTTTGATTCTGCCTCGAATAGTTAATCCCATTTTGCCTATTTATACTTTCAAATTAAAAACGCTATTAGGAATATCTGCAAGTTTGCCAGTAACTTGTTTTAGTAAAACTCTTCACATTTTAAAATTGATTTATGTCTTTGAATTATGGCAAAGTGAATTCAAAAATGGGATTCAGTTTTTTATGAAATTTCTTCAAATCCCATAGGGATGACATTATTGTAGTAAACAAAAATCGAGCATTAATCCTCTCTCCAACAGACGCGAACCTTCGGTTCGCGTCTGTTGGAGAGAGGTGGTCTTGTGATTAAACATTTGATTCTGTCTTTATTCAATTTAAAAACTATTAGTTCTTGATGAAAGAATTTTTAGGCAATTGTTCTTAAAACCATACATTTAAATTATTAAAACACAGCTTAATTGATTGATAATATGTCCTCATGAAAATATTTAGCTAGCCCTACCAATTTTTAATCATCACTTAGTCATTCTTTCAAATTTTACACATAGAAAAGTAGCGTTAATTCATACCTTTGCCCCCAAATGAATGAAGTAGTTTTTTTAAACGAACACCTCTTTTGGGGTAATTTAGGCCACAGTGCTGTTGTAATATCTTTTGTTACATCCATCTTAGCCACTCTTTCTTATTTCTTTGCTGAAACAAAACCTCTTGATAAAAGCTGGGAATCATTGGCCAAATGGTCTTTTCATCTGCATAGTTTGGCTGTGCTTACTATTATTGGAACATTATTCAATATCATTTACCAACATTATTTCGAGTACCACTATGCATGGCAGCACAGTAGCCGCGATTTGCCTGTACATTTCATGATTTCTTGTTTCTGGGAAGGGCAGGAGGGTAGTTTCCTACTCTGGATTTTCTGGCAAATGGTTATTGGGCAGATTTTATTGAGAACGGCCAAATCTTGGTTAAATCCTACCATGGCGGTTTTAATGCTTTCTCAGATTGCTTTAACCAGTATGCTCTTAGGTGTGAAAATTCTTGGTTACAAATTGGGAAGTAGTCCTTTTGAATTGTTGCGTAATGTGATGCAAAATGCACCTATCTTCAAACAAGCTGATTACCTAAGCAAAGTAAAAGATGGCAATGGTTTGAATCCTCTTCTTCAAAATTATTGGATGGTGATTCATCCTCCTACTTTGTTCTTTGGCTTTGCTACTACTGTTGTTCCTTTTGCTTACGGTATAGCTTCTTTATGGCGAAAAGACCATTCGGGTTGGTTAAAACCAGCTTTACCTTGGGCTTTAATCAGCGTCATGGTTTTAGGTGCAGGTATTATTATGGGCGGTTTCTGGGCTTACGAAAGTTTGAGCTTTGGAGGTTATTGGGCTTGGGATCCAGTTGAAAATGCTTCTTTGGTTCCTTGGTTGATTTT
>JBMLPO010000109.1:0-5688 GCA_049242065.1 Bacteroidia bacterium | reverse complement strand
CAATGTTTCTGAGCTATGTACAAACCACCTAATAAAGAAATAGCAGCCAATGGCGAAAAGTTTGTTGGATGTGGAATTATTCTACTGAAAGCCGCCAAGAGAATGAAAATACCTATAAAAGGTGTTTTGATTTGAATTTTGTTTGGGTTCATTTTACTTTTTTTTCTTTGAAAAGTATAAAGTAAAAGCTGTTAATCCCTGAGGGAATACAATAGATAAAACACCTATTTAACAAAACTCATGCTTTACACTTTTCGTGAGTGTATTGAATGCATAACAATCAGCAAAGTATCTGGCTTCTAAGCTTAGCTTATTTACAGTTGCACGACAGCCCACGATTTCCACGTGGTTCCTTTTATCTGTTGTTTCGAAAGCAAAAGTATTCTAATTTTTTAATTTACAACTATTCAGCAAAAGCAATTTTTCTCAAAATATGGCTCACCCCATGTTCTGCATTGGTTAAAGATGTTTGGTATTTGGCTGTTTCAAGTATTTTAGGATGTGCATTTTTCATAGCAAAACTAAAATCTGCCACCTGCATCATTTCCAAATCATTGAGGTAATCACCAAAGACCATGGTTTGATTTTCACTGATATTCCAATTCTGCTGAACCTTTCTAATAGCTTTTCCTTTATTGGCGCCAATGATACTGATATCAAGCCAAATGATACCAGAGACTACTACATTCAAATCGGCCATATCTTCCTTAAAATGGGGAAATGCATTGGTATTGGGATCAGTGAAATCGCAGATGGTTACTTTTAAAACTTCATCCTGAATTAAGGTGAGGTCTTCTACAATTTCTACTTTCGCATAGTACTTATTCACTTCTTGAACAAATACCTCTTCCCTACTTTCTATGTAAGCTGCATTTTTGGCACAAACAATGGTATATGCATTTTGAAGAGAGCGTGCCTTCTGAATAAGCGGAATGCACCTGTTCATGGGGATGGTTTCGAGGTGTATCAATTCATTGTGTTGTGAAACATAAGTTCCATTTTCAGCAATGAACAACAATCGATGGGCAATGGGGGCAAACAAATTCTTCATATTATAAAATTGTCTGCCACTGGCTACGGCAAATACAATTCCCTTATTGAATAAAGCCTCTTCTATCTCAAAAAAATCAGCAGATAACTCCTTGTTATCGTTCAATAAAGTTCCGTCTAGGTCGCTAATAATGAGTTTGATTTCTGAAAAATCGATTGTTTCTAACATGGCTGGCAAGTTCTATTAAATAAAGCAGAAACTTGAATTAGAATTTCACTTTTTTTAAATAGGATTTATATGCCTCTCCAAAAACTTGTTTGAGTTTTAACTCTTCTAATCTGCTGCCAATTGGAAGGTATAGCAATGAAATTGAAACATACAAAAGCCTGTTCAAATGCGGATTCAACAAAAAAAAGCCAATCAAAAGTAGAATGGTTCCAATATACAAAGGATGTCTAAAATAGGCATTGAGTCCGCCTGTGCTTAATTGAGTTTTGTTTGAGCTTACTGTTAATCCCAAAAACTCTCTTTTATCGTAATTCTTGAATGATAAAAACAAAATAATGAAACCTAGTATCAATAAAAAATTAGCAAAAATTTTAAGCCAAGATGATTGGGGAAACAACAGTTTGTGCTCAAAAGATTCTGTTAAACCATAGAGTATAATCAATAATAAAAACGAAAGCACATTATATAAAATTCGGTAATAAGGATAAAGGGTTGGGAATGATTTTTCCACTTTTGATTTGATATAAACAGTGGCCAAAAAGCTATGTAGGAAATAGTATAGCGACCATAAAAGAATAATTTCTAAAATTATCATTTGCTAAAAGTAGGAAAAAATGAGTGTAGTTAAATTAAATTAAACATTCCTCGTTTGTATAAAAAACAACTTATTTAATGCAAACAAAAGTCAGATACGGACTGATATAAGATTTTCAAAAGTATTGATAAAATTTTCACTTGTAGCCAATTAAAATCTGCATATTTGGCACAATGAATCTACTCAAATTAAGTCCAAAACAAATTATACTACTTGGATTCTTTGTTCATCTTGTAGCAGCCTGGTTTAGTGCAGGTTGGCACCATCCAGATGAACATTATCAGTTACTTGAATTTGCTTATTCCATTGAGCATCCTATTGCAAGTTCTGATTTACCTATGGAGTATGCCGCACAAATGCGTCCCAGTTTTCAGGTTTTGTTGAGTTATGCATGCATGAAAGGCTGCGCAGTTTTAGGCATCAACAATCCTTTTACAATAAGTTTTCTTCTCAGGCTCCTGATTGCTATATTGAGTATTTTCACTGCCATTAAACTGCACGAAAAGCTTCAATTTGAAAATGAAAAATTAAATCGGATACACCTGCTTTTATCTATTATCAGTTGGATTGCTGTTTATGTGCATGTAAGGTTTTCCTCTGAAACGCTATCTGCTATTTTCTTTGTTTTGGGATTATTACCATTTCTATCCGATTCCTCAAAAAAGCAATTGTTCTTGGGTGGTTTTTTATTGGGATTGAGTTTCATAACGCGCTTCCAAGCTGGTTTCTTTATAGCAGGTTTGGGTTTATATTATTTAATTATTCAAAGGGCTCCACTTCTTAAAGTAGTAAGTGTAGCTTTAGGGTTCTTGGTTTCATTTGCTTTAGGATTTTACCTCGATTCCTTGTTTTATGGCAATACAGTATTAACAGCGTGGAATTATTTCGACCAAAATATTTTTCACCAAGTAGCTGCTAGTTTTGGCACAGAGCCATTCTATTGGTATTTCAGCACAGCTTTCGAAAAACTGATTCCGCCTTATAGTCTCATTGTCATTATTGGTTTCTTTCTCCTCATTTTTAAGAAAAGTAAAGACCCCATTAGTTGGTCGGTTTGGGCATTTGTACTTTTACACTCAGTTGTGGGACACAAAGAGTTCAGGTTCTTATTTCCCTTAGCTTTTTTTGTTCCCTATATGATATTATTGGGTTGGGATTTCCTCTGGAATCTTTCTCAAGAGGTGAACCACAAACGATTTATGCGAGCCCTCGATCGTTTCTTCTTTCCTATTAATGCTTTGGTTTTGGTATTAATTATGTTGAAACCCGCACACGAATTGGCCCCATTATACGAGTTTATTTATGATGAAATTCCTGCTGGCAGTACCCTATATTTCGAAAAATCAGACCCTTATCTAAGTGGTAAAAATGAAGCCCGATTTTATCTCCCACAAGAAATCAAAAGAGTAAAGTGGCAGGCTGATTCATTGCAGCAAAGTAATGGAGCCATCTATTTATTAAGTGAAGAATGGAAACAGCCTGCAATACCAAATGGCATGCAGGCTGAATTAAAATATAGTTCAATACCAGAATGGGTAGCTAAATTCAACTTCAACCATTGGTTGGAAAGAAGTAATTGCTACAAAGTTTACGAGTTAAAATCTCAAGAGAAATAAGAATCTTCAATAATCTGATTGACTCTGATTCCTTTTTCTGTTTGCGCCACTGTGCATGCTGCATGAAAGGGATCATGTTCGAAATACAAAACATAATTGTGCTCAGAAGCCATGGTGAGAATATCTTGTTTTTCTTTCATGGTATCTAAAGGACGAACATCATAACCCATCACATAAGGAACAGGGATATGCGCCATGGTTGGAATCACATCAGCCATGTAAATAACGTGCGTGCCTTTATAAGGAATCACAGGATGCATCATCCCGTTTGTATGTCCTTGAGAAAATAAAATATCTATATCCTGATGGAATTTTTCTGATTTACGTATCAGTTTTAACTGCCCACTTTCTTGAATAGGCATGATATTTTCTTGAAGGAAACTTGCTTTTTCTCTAGGATTTGGATTCATACTTTCCATCCAATGTTCCTCACCTACCCAATAGGTTGCATTGGGAAATGCGGTTTCGTACTTGGTTCTATCTGCATTCCAATTGATACTTCCACCGCAATGGTCGAAGTGCAAATGAGTGAGCACCATATCGGTGATATCGTTTCTATGAAAACCCAGTTTTTGAAGGGATTTATCTAAGGTATCATCTCCATGTAGGTAGTAAAATCCAAAGAATTTTTCACTTTGTTTATTCCCCATTCCATTGTCGATGAGCATGAGTCGCTTGCCATCTTCAATGAGCAAACAACGCATGGCCAAACTTATCATATTGTTTTCGTCGGCTGGATTTAACTTGTGCCAAATAGATTTTGGAACAACTCCAAACATGGCACCGCCATCTAATTTAAACCTGCCCGTTTCAATTACATGAAGTTTCATAAGAAAAAGAAGATTAATGACCCTGACCTAAAACTTTCATGGTTCTTACATGAGAAGCCAAAGCCCCAATCATAGTTGGATTACAATGATAATCGATTCCAAATTTTGCACAGGTTTCAGCCACAATTTTTTGAATGGCAGGATAGTGCACATGACTGATATGAGGGAACAAATGGTGTTCCACCTGGAAATTTAAACCGCCTACTAAAAATGTTACGATTTTGTTATCAGGAGCGAAATCGGCAGTAGTTCTGATTTGGTGTACAGCCCAATCATCAATTTTTTTGGTTTCTGATTCATCAGCTTGTTCAAACTCAGTAATTTCTACCACATGAGCCAATTGAAATACCACTGAAAGCCAAATACCAAAAATTAAGTTCATAGCAAAATATCCAGCTAACCAAACTCCAAATCCGTGAACATAAATGGGAATGACACAAAATGCAATGACATAATAAATTTTGCTAATCCAGAATACAAAATGCTCATGGATAGGCATATTCCAACGTTTTACACTCCCAATTTTATCAGAAAAATATTTTTGAGCATCGGTAACAAAAGCCCAGAAAATGCTGCTCACACCATATAAAAAGAACATATAAACATGTTGAAAACGGTGTGCAGGCTTCCAAACTTGCGACTTACAATGACGTAACAAAGGTGATTTAGCAATATCGTCGTCTACCCCATCTATATTGGTATAAGTATGGTGAATCACATTGTGTTTTTGTTTCCACAAGAAAGCATTACTACCAATAAGGTTCATCGACAAACCAAAAAATTCATTTATCCATTTCTTTTTACTGTATGAACCATGGCAAGCATCGTGCATGATATTAAAACCAATACTGGCTCCAAAAAAACCAAGCAAACCACACAATAACAAACTAGGAACAACTGGCATTTTAACCAAAATTAAAACCAAATAGGTGGCTATAAATCCGGCAAGAAACAACGCAGTTTTAAAATATAAAATTCCATTTCCGGTTTTCTCCTGATTGGTGTTTTTAAAGTACAAATTCACCTCTTCTTTCAGAGTTTTCCAAAAATCTTGATGGTCGTGACCAAAACTGACTTGCTTCATGTATTATAATTATGATGGCAATATAATCCTTTCAATTAAATCTAAAACTGAAACAGGACATGTTTTAAACAATGTGGGAAATAATTGACACTGTCATTTTTAGACAAGTATGGCTAAACAAAGGAAAATCCTACTTTTGAACAGTTAAAATTATGACAAAACGAATTCACTTTATTTCTATTGGCGGTGCGGTGATGCACAATATGGCCATTGCTTTGTTTAAAAAAGGCTATCAAATTACAGGCAGTGATGATGAAATTTATGAACCTGCCAAATCTAGATTGGCCAAATATGGAATTTTACCCAATGAAATGGGTTGGAATGAAGGACATATTACCAATGAC
>JBMLPO010000108.1:0-6718 GCA_049242065.1 Bacteroidia bacterium | reverse complement strand
AATACTGGGTGTGTTTCGAAAGTTACATTGTTTAGTTCTCCGTTTAAGGCAGCGGTAATCATAGCGCGGGTGTATGATAATTTCATACGAGAACCAACGCCATAAGCTCCACCAGACCAACCGGTATTAATTAACCAAACATTGATATTGGGATTGTCTTTTAATTTTTTACCTAACATTTCAGCATATTTTCCAGGGTGTAATGGTAAAAACGCTTTACCAAAACATGCTGAGAAAGTAGCTTGAGGTTCAGTAACGCCAGCTTCTGTTCCAGCAACCTTAGCAGTATAACCGCTAATGAAACTATACATGGCTTGTCCAACATTCAATTTTGAAATTGGAGGCAATACACCAAATGCGTCTGCAGTTAAAAAGAAAATATTTTCAGGTGCTTTTCCTAATGAAGGAACAGCAACATTGTCAATATGGTGAATTGGATAAGCAACACGTGTATTTTCTGTAACACTAATGTTTGCATAATCAACAGTAGAAGTACCAGGAATAAATCTGGTGTTTTCTAATAATGCGCCAAATTTAATTGCATTGAAAATTTGTGGTTCTTTTTCAGCAGTTAAATCAACACATTTTGCATAACAACCGCCTTCAAAATTGAAAACTGAATCATCAGCCCAACCATGTTCATCATCACCAATTAATTTACGCTCAGGGTCTGCAGATAAAGTGGTTTTTCCTGTTCCTGATAATCCAAAGAAAATGGCAGTATCACCTTTTTTGCCAATATTGGCGCTACAGTGCATACTTAAAACACCTTTTTCTTCAGGTAAGATGTAGTTTAATACGGTGAAAATACCTTTTTTCATTTCTCCGGTATAACCACTTCCACCAACTAAAATAATTTTTCTGGTGAAATCGATAATAGAGAAATTGTGCTGACGAGTACCATCTTCTGCAGCAATAGCTTTAAAGCTAGGTGCATTGATGATTAACCATTCTGGTTCGAATGATTTTTGCTCTTCTTCACTTGGTCTTAAGAATAAATTGTAGCAAAATAAATTGTGGTAGGCAGTTTCGTTAATTACACGGATGTTTAACTTGTAACGTTGGTCGGCACAAGCATAAGCATCACGAACATAAACTGGTTTTCCTGCATAGTGATTTAAAACTTTGTTTAACAAAGCATCAAATTTTGCAGGGTCGAATTTTTGATTCACGTCACCCCACCATACAGTGTTTTCGGTTTTGCTATCGTTTACGCTGAATTTGTCTTTTGGAGAACGACCGGTAAATTCGCCGGTATCTGCCATTAATGCGCCTGTGTCATTTAATACGCCTTCTCCATTTAAGATGGCATGTCGAACTAATTCTGCAGGGCTTAGGTTTAAATGAGCTTTAGATGCTGAGCTCAATACCTTTTCAACAATCTCTTTGGTTTTCATTGTCAGGGTTTTGTATTCGTTGGTGGGCAAAAATAAGCTTTCCTTTGGCTATTACCAATTGAAAGCCGCTACGATTACAAAATTCTGTACTTCAAATCCCTTAAAAAATGAGGAAAATCAGTGATTCAAAAACATTGAAAATCTTTCGGGAAATGAAACAAATATTGATTTTCTTTGTTCTAAAGCCAATGTTCCGAAAATCCCTTATTCAGTTATTAGTACAATTCGCAGAATTTTCGAACGATCAGCTCAATTATTTTGAGTTATCGAATTGTGCGGTATACCCTTCAGGGAAAAAACAAATCAATTTCAATGATTTCTTAATCCAGTTCAGGGAATTAGCAGATTCAGCTCGCTATCATTTTGATCTCAGAATACTCAAAAAGAGCGATTTCGATGAATTTGTTAAGGACATTAAATTTCCCATCATTGCCTTTTCGAATGAGTCAGTAGAGCTAGAACCCCTTCTAATCAATCACAAACATAAAGTTGGAGTTGAGTTATTTAGTTTTGATTTTGATGGTAAAATTTCTCAGAAATCTTATAAGGGTAACAAAATCAGTAGTTTGTGTAAAACTCTAGATGAGTTAATTTTGCAAAACCAGCTCAATGCAGATTTTGAAAAGGAGATCACCCAAGGAAATAATCAGGATTATATAGTTTTCCTGACAGGTTTTAAAATATCAAATATGGACGAAGTAAAAACAATAGAACACAAAAGCCCCGTTAAACGGTTTTTCGAACTAATCAAAGCAGAAAAAAAAGATATTTACGCGATTTATTTCTTTGCCATTTTGGTTTCCTTAATCACCCTAACCATTCCATTGGGCATTCAGGCAATTATTGGGCTTATGTCGGGAGGTTTATTACTTGAATCAGCAATGGTCCTAGTTTTTTTAGTAATTCTCGCAACAGTAGCTTCTGGTTGGTTACAAGTTCAACAATTAGCTTTGGTTGAAATTTTACAGCAAAGAATTTTCGCAAAAACAGCTTTCGATTTTTCATTTCGTATTCCGAGAATCAAATCTGAAGTATTATCACAACAATATACCCCAGAAATAGTTAACCGATTTTTTGATGTGCTCAATGTTCAGAAATCACTTCCTAAAATATTAATTGATTTTACCTCTGCGCTCATTCAAATATTTTTCGGACTCCTTCTACTTTCATTTTATCATCCTTATTTTATTTTATTTGGTTTGATTGTAGTGGGTGTGGTAGCACTGGTTTTTGTTTTTACAGGAAAGGCAGGTTTAGAGTCGAGTATTTATGAATCTAAATACAAATACAAATTGGCATTTTGGTTAGAGGAATTAGGAAGGGCAGTTCATGCTTTTAAGATGTCGGCTTACCATGGATTGCCAGTAAATAAAACCGATTACTTATTAGACAAATACTTACATTATAGAAAAAAGCATTTTAAAATTTTGGTGAAGCAATTTGCTGCCATCATTGCTTTTAAAACAATTATCACTGCGGGTTTATTAATTTTAGGTGGATTATTGGTATTCAGTAAGCAAATTAATTTGGGTCAGTTTGTAGCTTCAGAAATTATTATTCTTCTTGTTATTGGTTCAGTTGAAAAAATTATCAGTAATATTTCTAGTGTGTATGATATGCTTACTGCTATTGATAAGTTGGCAACAGTATCTGATTTGCCATTAGAGAGCAGCGGTGGTAGAAGTACCTCAGATGTGATTGCAAAAGATCAATTTGAATTAAAACTGACTAAATTAGATTTTAAATATCCTGAAGCAAAAACTGAGAGCATCAAAAACCTGAATTTAACCATCAATAGAGGAGAGAAAATTTGTATTTGTGGTTATAATGATAGTGGTAAATCAACATTGCTTAAAGTGATTTCTGGTGCTTATGAATCATTCTCCGGAGCTATTAGTTTAAATGGAATTTCTTTGAGAGAATTGAATTTGAATAGTTATAGAAGTTTAATTGCTGATGTGGGCAATGCAACTGATTTGTTCGAAGGTAGTATTGAAGAGAATATTACGATGGGCAATTCAACTATTCCATTTGTAGATATTTTGGAGGCTTGTGAATGGGCAGGACTAAAAGATTTTGTTTCAAATTTAGAGGAAGGTTTAAAAACACAATTGGCTCCTGCTGCTGCAAATTTCCCCTCTAATATTGCTAAAAAGATTTTGTTGGCAAGGGCTTATTTATCTAAACCAGCACTCATCATGATAGATGAAATGTTTCACCAGGTTCAAAGACATGAAAAGAAGAAAGTATTAGATAATTTATTCAATGAGAAAAATATGGCTTTGATCATCATTAGCAGTCTTCCAGAAATCATGGAGAGATGCGATAAGGTTTGTATCATGCAATCGGGTACCATCATTGAACAAGGAACTTATGCTAGTTTAAATGAACGTTCAGCACTTCGTTTTTTAACCAATCAATAAGCAGGAGATTTTATGAAAGAGTTGTTAGAAAGTGAATTCCAGTCATTGAAATTGGTTCATACTCCCAAAAGATACACCGTTATTCGCAATTACTTAATTGGTATTTTTGTTATCCTCGTTTTGATTTTATTTCTTCCATGGCAGCAGAATGTACAGGGCAAAGGAAAACTAACGCCTTATCGCCCTCAAGATAGGCCACAATCTGTTCCTTCGGTTATAGGCGGACGAATAGAAAAATGGTTAGTACAAGAAGGTCAGTTTGTTAAAAAGGGTGATACACTTGCTGTGATTTCAGAGGTAAAAGAAAAGTTTTTTGATCCTCAATTATTAGGCAGAACATCTTCTCAAATAATAAATAAAGAGGATGCGGTAAAGGCCAAAATGCAAAAGATTCAGGCAGGCGAAAAGCAAGTAAATGCACTTAAAGATGGTTTGAAATTTAAAATTGAACAAACCAAAAACAAAGTAAAACAAATGCGCTTTAAGGTTGAAGCAGAAAGAGCAGGACTTGAAGCGGCTAAAGTTTCACAACGTTTGGCGCAAGACCAATACAAGCGACTTGAAGCACTTTATAACAAAGGTCTTGCATCATTAACTGAACTTCAAAATCGAAATAATAAAACACAAGAAGCCAATGCTAAATTGGTTGAACAAGAGAACAAGTTTAACTCAGTACAAAATGAGTTAATCAATGCAGAAATTGAACTCAATTCTGTTGAAGCCGATTACTTAGATAAAATTTCAAAAGCTGAATCTACGGTCAATGAAACTGCGGGTGAAATATTTGAATCACAAGCAGAAATTTCAAAGATGAGGATTGAGTTATCGAACCTTGAAATGCGTTCAGGTTTTTATGTGATTCGTGCACCTCAAGATGGTTTTATTGTGAAAGCATTACGTTCTGGTATTGGTGAAAATATTAAGGAGGGAGAAACGCTTTTAACAATCATGCCTGCTAATGCGCAAATGGCAGTTGAATTGTATGTGCGTCCTATGGATTTACCGCTGATGCATCCTGGTGTAAAAGTACGTGTGCAGTTTGATGGATGGCCAGCACTTGTATTTTCTGGATGGCCAAATGTAGGCGTAGGAACTTTTGGTGGTGTGGTTTCGGCAGTAGATAAAGTAAATTCATCTAATGGTTTATTTCGTGTATTGGTAACTCCAGATCCTGACGATGAAAAATGGCCAGATCAAATTAGAGCAGGTGGTGGGGTTTATGGTTGGGCCATGTTAAAACGAGTAAGAATTTGGTATGAATTATGGCGTGAGTTCAACGGATTCCCACCTGAGTATATTTCAGAATTGGAGGCCGCAACTATGAAGGCAGATTCCAAAACAGAGTCGAAAGGCAAGGAGGAATCAAAATGAAAATAAAGATTTTCATTTTATTCTTTTTGCTGATAAGTTACTTGAATAAAGCAAATGCTCAAGATTCAAGTAGCTTAAGTTTTAATAGATTCTATGATTTGGTTTTGAAAAATCATCCTGTAGCTAAACAAGCAGGACTTCTACCCGAAATGGCTCGTAATGAAATCAGAACAGCCAGAGGTAGTTTTGATCCTGTTTTACAAACTAGCTTAGATAACAAAACTACTAAAGGAATCAACTCTTATACTTATTTCGAACCTCAGATTAAAATTCCAACTTTAATTGGTTTAGACTTAAAAGCCGGAATGGACCAAAGTAGCGGAGTTTCTGTTAGTCCAGAGGTAGGGAAGTTTGATCCAGTTAATGGTGGTACACAAAATGTAAACTACCAATTGCTGTATGCTGGGGTAAATTTACCTGTTTTAAGAGGATTGATTACAGACCAAAGAAGGATTGGATTACGTCAGGCCGAATTGCTTTCACAAATGAATAGGGCAGAGCAAATCAAGGTCATCAATAAATTATTTATTTCTGCATCAAAAGATTTTTGGAGTTGGCATGCTGCATTCCAAAAAAATAGTTTGATGCAAAAGAATTATGAGTTGGCCTTAACCCGATTAAATTTTATAAAGAATAGAATCAAAGGTGGAGAAGAAAAACCTATCGATTCGGTAGAAGCTTGGACAGAGTTAAAGCGACGAGAGGTTTTATTAGCTGAATCTACCATGGATTTGTTGAATAGCAAAATTGCCTTATCTAATTATCTGTGGGATGAGTATGCAAACCCCATACAGATTGCAGATTTTGTGAAGCCAGCATCTGAAGGAAAAGAAATCATGGAACTCACTAAAGATTCACTTGCTGGCTTACTTGCTTATGCAGAAAACTCCCATCCAGAAGTTCAGAAGCTTGGCCTAAAAATCAACCATTATCAATTCGATAGAAAGTTGGCATTAGAAAATTTGAAACCCCAATTAAATTTAGAATATTATCCTTTTCAAACTTATACCAATGGAAGTGAAGATGTAGTTCCTGGTTTGTTTTCTAAGAACTACAAATTCGGAATGAGTTTTTATTCGAGTTTATTTTTAAGAAAGGAAAGAGGGAAATTACAATTGACCAATTTAAAAATTAAAGACAGCGAATTGGCATTTCAACAGGGTAGAAGAGAAATTGTAAGTGAGGTTTTGATGGCTTATAATGAAATGGATAATTTCAGGCAGTTGGTACTCATCCAAAGAGAATTAGTGACAAATGCTACCTTATTGCGTGATGCAGAAGAAATTCGTTTTGAAGCAGGAGAAAGCTCTTTGTTTTTAGTGAACCAACGCGAACGCACCTTAATTGAAGCCCAAGCAAAATTGGTTGAACTAGAAGCCAAATACGCACAATCGAAAAACAATTTGCAATTTGTGTCGGGAAGAAGCTTGTAGGAAGGCTCCTGGCGACTGGCAACTAGCTTCTGGCAAATTTGTAAAAGCCTAAAATACATTGACCGCTTTTTAGCTAGGTTTTTAATATTGTTTA
>JBMLPO010000107.1:0-1052 GCA_049242065.1 Bacteroidia bacterium | reverse complement strand
TGGAGTTGAATTTACAGTAGAGAAGTATTTTTCTGAGGGTTATTATTACTTAGGAACTTTATCACTCTATGAAAGTAAATACAAAGCAAGTGATAACAAATGGAGAAATACCGCATTCAATGGTAATTTTGTATTGAATGTTTTGGCAGGAAAAGAATGGAAAATAGGTAAAAACAATATGCTATCCGCATCAGGAAAAATAACTTATGCTGGGGGCAAAAGATTTGTGCCAATTGATGAAGTTGCTTCTTTGAAAAATGGTTATGAAGTGCAAATTGAAGACCGTTCTTATGAAAACAGATTGAAAGATTTCTTTAGAGCAGATATCAGAATTGCTTATAAAACAAATAGCAAAAGAGTTACTCAGGAATATGGTTTAGATATTCAAAATATCACCAATAGAAAGAATATCTTTACTCAACAATACAATCCACAAACTGGTAAAGTTGAAGATTTATACCAAATTGGATTGTTTCCAGTACCCTTTTATAGAATTTACTTTTAATGAAAGAAATATTTGCCCCTAAAGCCCTATTCATCAGACAGGCCATCATTCTTGCGATGGCTGTCTTTTTCATTTTAACGTTTAAAAAGGGTGAATCAGATGTTCTACATACCCAGAATTCGGTGGCTTTTGCCATCCTAGGTAATTTCATTTTTGTAACTTTATTGTGGAACCTGAATTTGATACTATTGGCTTTGGTTGAACCCTATTCAAGCTGGGAGAAAAGCCCGGTAAAAAAGCTATTTATTTGTGGCTCTATTGCCATATTTCTGCCTATTGCAGTCAACCTGTTTTTTAATAAATTCATTTTTGAATGGCTATATCAAAAACCATGTGAATTAAGTAGTCGCGATAATATCATGTTTTTGGTGATATCAGTTGTGATTACTTTATTGATCAATGCAATCATGTTAAGTGTAGAGTTTTTTGAGTTTTGGAAAAAAAGTCTAACAGAAAAGGAAGCATTGAAAAGAGATAATATCACTGCGGAATTTGAAGGTTTAAAAAATCAAGTCAATCCGCATTTTTTATTTAACTCGCTAAACAC
>JBMLPO010000106.1:0-1635 GCA_049242065.1 Bacteroidia bacterium | reverse complement strand
ATGCTGCGGCATGGCACCACCACCTGAGATCATAATTTTCATTTGGCCGCCTAATTTTTCCTTGATTTTAGTAAAGACCAATTTTTCGGCAATCATTAATTTCAAGTTGAGTAGAGGTGAATTACTCTTATAATTTTCTCTATTGAAACGTGCTTTTTCTCCTTGTTTGATTGCCCAATTAAAGATTTGAAGACTTAAGCCTCCTTTAGAAGTAACATTTTTTCTAACACGCTCTTCTATTCTTTCTAATAACCTTGGCACAGTTAAAATAGCCATTGGCTTCACTTCAATGATATTATTTGAAAGCGCTTCTAAGCTTTGTGCGAAGGCAATTTGAGTTCCAACCATTGTACTTAAATAATAAGTAGCGGTTCTCTCATACACATGACAAAGTGGTAAGAAGGAAAGAAATCTAAAGTCTTTATTTACGATAGGCATCAAATCAATTCCCATTTCCACATTGGTAATGAAATTGTTGTGGGTTAACATGGCACCCTTTGGTTTGCCTGTAGTTCCAGAAGTATACAATAAACAAGCTAAATCATCTCGAGTTACCTTGTTTAATCTTTCTTCAATTTGGTCTTTTAGCTGAATATGATTTTGAGTACCCTGGTCAATCATTTGCTGATAGGTAATGGTACTGGCATCTAACTTGTCGGTATCGAAGGCAGTGATCACCAATTCTAAATTCGGGCAATTGGCTTTTATTTTATTTACCTTTTTTAATAGAAAGGGAGTACCAACAAGAATGGCTTTTGCAGCTGAATCATTTAAAATATATTCAACTTCAGATTCACTTAATGTTGGATAAATAGAAACATTCACCAAACCAATTTCCATCAAACCCTGGTCGAAGCAGATATACTCAGGACAGTTTTCAATGATGAGTGCAATTTTATCTTGGTGTTGGTATCCTTTAGTAAGAAAGAATGCAGAAATGGCATGAGCCTGATCGAGTACACTTTGGTAAGTAATACCTCTATAACTATCTTTCTTTTTTTCTAATAAGTAAATGTCTTCCGGTCTTTTGATATTTACTGCAGCATTTCTAAGGTAATGGTGCAAAGACGGAAAATTTGGTAAAGAGACATTGGTATTGCTCATATATTAGCTATTTGATAATGCGAATAAAGAGCAAATAACAAAATTCAACTAAATAATACCTGCAAAATGCTGTCATTATTTGTTGCATTTTTAGCAAAAATGCCTCTTTCGCTTGCAAATTTTACAATTAACGAATGTTTGGAATACGCATTTTATAATCTACGCGGGCACCACCTTTTGAAATATTGATGAGTTTATTTTTGATTAATCTCTTTTTCAATTGGCTCAGGTGGTCAACAAACATAATACCTTGGCAATGGTCGTACTCATGTTGAATCACCCTTGCTGCTAGTCCGGTATAAGTTGCTGTATGAGTTTTAAAGAACTCATCTTGGTATTCAATAACTAGATTGCTATGTCGACTCACATTTTCGCGGATATGAGGGATGCTGAGACAGCCTTCTTCGTAATCCCATTTCTCGCCTGTTTCTTCAAGAATTTTGGCATTGATAAAAACGCGTTTTTCTCCAGTTGCTTCTTCATTCTCATCAAAAGCACCAGTATCAATGATGAAGAGGTTGATGGCTTTTC
>JBMLPO010000105.1:0-1638 GCA_049242065.1 Bacteroidia bacterium | reverse complement strand
TTGTTGTTTATATTGGTTTTCTGATTAAAAATTTAGGTAAAAAAGAAAATGAAATCGAGTCTTAGAAATTCATTGTATTTATTTAGTTTGAGTCCGGCATTGGTTTGTATTTATGGAAACCTACATGGCGAATGGTGGAGTTTTGCCAACCTTATTTATTCATTAGGTATTCTGGCTTTGTTCGAATGGATTGGTCCTGCTTTTACCTCAAACGAACACTCTTCTAAGAACGATTGGATGCCCGATTTCATTTTATTGTTACATATTCCTTTTCAAATCGCAGTTTTAGCAAGTTTGGTTTGGGGATATATGAATGGAATTTTATCTCCTTTATTTATCATACCCGCAGCTTTAAGTACCGGTATTAATTCAGGTTCATCAGCTATTGTTGTTGCACATGAATTGATTCACCGTAAAAGCAAATTCATGCAGGCAATGGGTAAATTTTTACTCTTTAGTGCCGGAAATACTTACTTTTTTGTTGAACATTTAAGGGTTCATCACAAATGGGTTGCTACCGACAGAGATCCTGCAACGGCAAAAAAGGATGAGTCTTTGTATGCCTTTTTTACACGTTCGGTTTCCGGACAATTTACAGGTGCTATTCAATTAGAACATGACCGTTTAAACAAGGAAGGAAAGAGATTGAATTTGTTGAATCATTATGTTTACAGACAATTGATTTTGCATGTTTTATTATTGATTTTCTTTTTTGTGATTGGAGGAGAATGGCTTGTTTTAGCTTGGATAGTTCAATGTTTTACAGCTAATTTTTTATTGGAGTATACCAACTATATCGAACATTACGGAATGAGTAGGGAAGAGAATACAAGGGTAACAGAAATTCATAGTTGGGATTCAGATTTATTTGTAAGTAGGTTTGTTTTGGTTGATTTAAGTCGCCATGCTGATCATCATTTTTACGCATCAAAACCCTATCATACTTTACAGAATTATCCGACTTCCCACAAACTACCTAGTGGTTATGCAGGATTGTTCTTTTTGGCCGCCATTCCACCAATTTGGTTTAAAGTTATGAACCCGAGAATTCCTAAGAGTTAAAAGCTCTACTTCATTTAGCTAATTAAAAAGAATAAGTTTATTCTAATTTTAAAGTGGTGGAATCTGACCACTTTAAAATGAAAGTTGGTTTGCCAAATTTTGTACTAAGTGCCTCCGATTGGATTGAAAAAAAACATCACTAATTTGAATTGAATAAGAAATTTTATTTTGTTAAAACAACCCTCCTAAAAACCTTTTCTTGTCCTATTACTATTGCAACTAAATATATTCCCGAGTTTAAGTCTGATAAATCAACTTCAGTCAAGTATTCATCAGAATGAATAGACTGAAGAAGCTGTCCTTTTAAATCCCAAATTTGTATTTGTTTGGCTTGATGTTTTTTATCTTCAAATTGAAAAATTCGATTACTTGGATTTGGAAAGATGTTAACTTCAAATTTCTCGGAAATTTTGCTTTCTGTGCCCAATGGAACCCTTTGTATGTTGATGTTTTTCGTTGCGAATACTCCACTTCCATCTTTGGCCAATGCTTTTACTTCAACTACACCATTCTTTTTTGCTTGCAATAAACCGTTTTGATTAATGCTCGCAAAACTCGTATCCAAAACAGACCATA
>JBMLPO010000104.1:0-1893 GCA_049242065.1 Bacteroidia bacterium | reverse complement strand
AATATCTATTAATAACATACTTAAAAGGATACTTATGTTTACGTTTAAACCATTGAAGTAAAACGCTTCCATTGTCTTCAACAGTAACCCTTAGAGTTCTTGTATTCGGAGTATTGGCATCAAATAAAGGAATGGCAGAAGCAGTATCACTCCATGAAAAAATATTATCCTTCAGTGCCTTAATTTTATAGGTAAACAATTTGTGGCAATAGGTTTGAGAATCAATAAAATGTAAAGTGGTATCATTAACTCTACCAATTCTTTCAAACAAATTATTTGAGGTATTCAACCTGAAAATTTCATAAGCCCAAATTGTATCCCAACCTAAATATGGTAACCATTTTAATGAAACTGCATTCGTTATACCTTCAGCCTTTAATTCCATGGTGGTATGTTTCTCCGATACATCAGAAACATTCTTACAGGCATCAACTGTTTGCATTTTGTATGAATAGGTATAAAACCGGGTATTCAGGTTAGAAAAAACAGGAACAGTATCCAAAATATCTGTTATTATTCTGGTTTGATTTGGAATTTCTCCATTGAAGTCGAATTGTATAAGGTAATGATCAAAATCGGCTTCAGGAGAACGATAAAAAGAAAAATCAACCTGTTCGTCATTCACTACACTTGCTCTTAATGGAATTGGTTTTAATGGAGCAATAGAATCTCTGAAAACCTGAATCGCAAATGAATCAATCAATATTCCTTTACAGTTATTGATATCTGTAACTTCAAATAATACAGGAATATCTCCTACCCGATTACAATTGTAATTGATAGGACCTAGAAATGAAAACGTGTTTGTATCAATCTGCCATAAATAACTTGTTATTGGGTTTACACTTGTCACATTCCCTGAAATTTCAACATCAGCCCCCAAACAATTAATTTTTTTACTTACTGAAAAACTTACTTGAGGATTAGGCAAAACATTAATAGTATCAATAGGTGGCAGACCAATTTTACATCCGGCCGAATCAACCAAAGTTAAACTTGGTATAAACCTTCCATCTCTTGTATAAATATGACTGGTATTTTCATTGGTATCTAAAATTCCATCACCAAAATCCCATTCAAATTTTACAACATTTGTTGAGTTTGATTTCATTTCTACCTTTAAGGGTGCACAACCAAAATCTGGTGTTATTGAATAATTACCTTTAGGGCCACCAATTACAAGCATATCGGGAATAGACTGAGTTGCCTTACAACCCAAAGAATCGGTAACAGTTAATGAAACGGAATAGGTTCCTGCCAACAAATAAATTCTTGCAGGATTTTGTAAATCAGATTGACCACCATCACCAAAATTCCATTGCCAAGAGAGAATTGGCGTTGACCCGGCAGTGCTAAAATCTGTAAAAAATATTGGAGGACCTGGACAATTAATTACTTTAGGATTCGCATCAAACAAAACCTTTGGAGGTCCTGTCAGAATTGGAACATTTCTAGTGATACTATCTCTGCAACCATTCACATCAGTAACTCTTAATAGCACTGGTAAAATTGTATCACCTGAATATTGAAGTGAAGCTGTTCTTGAAGTAAATGAGTTCCCTAATATTTTCCAATCAAAACTCAAAGCACCCAAACCCATTTGTGCATCGGGTTTTGGTGTAAAAATAAAGGTATCCTTTATACAATTTTTCTTTTGTAAAAATGAAAAATCAGGAAGTGGTTTTGATAAGAAAATTCTTTTTGAGTTAAAAAACCTACATCCTTCTGAATCTTGAATTGTTAATCTTAAAAAGAAACCATCAGCTTGATTAGCAGGCGGAGTTTGATAAAGATACCTTGCGAAAACTGAATCGGGATGCGTATATACAGTTGAATCACCGTTTCCCCATGTCCAAATTCGTTTTACAATTGGAAAATCAGATTGACTTGTAT
>JBMLPO010000103.1:0-4674 GCA_049242065.1 Bacteroidia bacterium | reverse complement strand
CTGATTTATTAAAACTAACTTATTATGGAAAATACAGAACATTTGGAACACACAGAAACTCCTTCAGACATGAAGAGCCAGATCTGGAAAACATTTTGGATATTATTCGCTCTAACCATCGTAGATATTGCTTTATACTTTATGTTGTTAAGCTATCATTCTATGCTTAAAAACGCTTTGTTCATTGTACTTGGTGTTGTGAAAGCATGGTTTATCGTTGGCGTTTTCATGCATATGAAATTCGAACGCAAAGTTTTGATGTACATGATTATTTTACCTATGATTTTCGTAGTGTTCCTTGTAGCACTTATGTTAATTGAAGGTGACTTTACAAACCAATTAAGGTGGTAATATGAAGCGTAAAGGCTTTTGGCTGGCAACCGGAATACTCGTGATTCCGGTTGTCTTGTTTTATATATTCAATACAGGAACTCAAAATTATGAGCGCCTACCCTATTTAGGGGAAAAAATTCCACCTGCTTCTGCATCAGAAGATACAGTATTTTATACTGTTCCTGATTTTGATGTAATCGACCAAAGTGGCAAACAAGTCAACCAAAAATATTTTGCCAACCATATTTATGTGGCCAATTTTTTCTTTGCTTCATGTAAAGATGTTTGTCCAACAATGAATAGAAGATTACAAACTATTTACGACAAGTTCAAAGAATTCTCTGAAGTTCAATTTATCAGCTTTTCTGTTGATCCTGAAAATGATAGCGTTCCTGTATTAAACAATTATGCCAAAAAATTTGGAGCAGATGCTAAAATCTGGCATTTTACTACAGGCTCTAAAGATGCTATTTTTAAGGCCGGTTCAGGATTTTTACTTCCTGTTTCAATAGAAGATAAAACAATTGACCATAGTCAGCAGTTCATTCTTGTAGATAAAGCAAATCACATTAGAGGGGTTTATGATTCCGAAAGTGATGCTGAATTAAAAAGATTGGAAGGAGACTTAAAACTACTATTATATGAATACCACGCCCCAGGAGCAAAAAGATAAAAACATCTTCAGATTAGCTATGGCCATTTCGGTTGTAGTCTTTATTGCTGTTGTTGTACTAAATAAACAAGTACTACCAAAGCCAGATGTATTGCCATCATGGACATATCAATTGCCTTTGTTAAATGCAATCATTAATGGAACATGTAGTGTATTGTTGTTGCTTTCTTTGTATTTCATTAAAAAGAAAAATATCAATGCGCACAAGAATATCAATATAACAGCTTTCTTTTTATCCTCACTTTTCTTAATATCCTATGTACTTTACCATTGGTTAGCATCCGATACACATTTCCCAGAGGATAATCCATTACGACCTGTTTATTTATCCATTTTAATCAGTCATATCATTCTTGCAGCTATTGTATTACCATTGGTATTAATGAGCTTTTATAGAGGATTGATGTTACAAGTAGATTTACATAAAAAATTGGTGAGGTTTGCTTATCCAATTTGGTTGTATGTTACCATTACGGGTGTAATTGTTTATTTAATGATTAGCCCATATTATCCGGTTTTATAGGAACATTTGTTCCCAAATAGAATTTGTAATCGTTTACCTTTGTATAGAAATGAAATTTAAAAAAGGCATTTTACTTATAGCACTCACATTTTTTATTGTCTTATTAAGTGCCGACTTATCTGCACAATGTGCAATGTGTAAAAGTAATCTTGAGATGGCTAGAAATGGTGGAGGTACCAATGTGGGGAATACACTCAATATGGGTATTTTATATTTATTGGCCCTTCCGTATTTAGTTGCTGCAGTTTTTGGTTTCATTTATTATAGAAATCATAAACTCAAAAAAGCAAAAGCTTCAAACTAATTATGTGCGATTTATACGAACCATCTAAGGGTCTTTCTATCATGAAAGCTAAATGTCCGCAATGTCAAAGTGGTAAGATGTTTACACATTCAGCTTTCAACCTTTCCAAGTTTACTTCAATGAATGAAACTTGTCCGGTTTGTAAATTAAAATTTGAAATAGAACCTGGTTTCTTTTGGGGAGCCATGTATGTAAGTTATGCGCTTACAGTTGGATTGATGTTAGTTTTAGGCGGGGCTATTCTTTTCTTTTCAAGTGGTAAGGCTGGATTCTATACTTATATCATTCCTATTATTTCAGCACTTATACTAAGTTCTCCTGTTACATATAGGTATTCAAGAGTTTTAATGATTCATTTGTTCTCTCCAATTCGTTTTATTCAGGAGCTTGCAAACAAAAAATAATCTCATTTCATCAAACATTCTTTTTTATGATTCGCATTGCGTTTTATGCAATAGATTCATTAAACTAATTTTGCGATTTGATAAAAATGCACTGATTAACCTAGCCCCAATCAATGGTGAAAATTATCAAAAACTATTGGCCAAATTCAAATTAAACCAAGTTCCTGATTCTATTATTTTTTACAGTAAAAATAAAATCAGTTATAAAGGAAAAGCGGTTTTAGATATCATTCAATTATTAGGATTTCCATTCGCCATTTTATTGGTTCTAAAAATTATTCCTTTACCAATACTTAACTTTTTATATGATTTGGTTGCAGTCAATCGATATAAAGTTTTTGGAAGGCATGATACTTGCCCTATCATTCCTGCTCAATACAAACAACGATTCCTTCATTAATTAATTAGCAGAATATTTTTAAATTCGGTGAATGAAAAAAATATTACTTATTGCACTATCACTTCTTCCTATCATTAGTTTTTCACAATACAATGATCAGGATACCCTGAAAGAGTTAGTGATATCTGCTAATAAGTTCTGGGAGAAAAAAGTAGATATTCCAAGACAAATCGAACTCGTTCAAAAAAAGGATATTGCCTTCCTCAATCAAGCAAATACAGCAGACTTACTTCAAACACAATCATTAGCCTATATACAAAAAAGTCAGGCCGGTGGCGGCTCACCCATATTAAGAGGATTTGAAGCAAACCGCATCCTTTTAGTTATTGATGGCGTGCGACTTAATAATGCAATTTTTAGAGGTGGGCATTTACAAAACGTTTTACGAATTGATCAAAATTTACTCGAAAGAACTGAGGTAATTTATGGTCCTGGTAGTGTGATGTATGGTTCTGATGCCTTAGGCGGTGTTATTCATTTTGTAACAAAAAATCCCGAATTTAACTCAAAAATTAAGGGCTCTGCTTATTATAGGTATTCCAGTGCTCTGAATGAAAGTACGACACACTTGCAAGTACAGGCGGGTTTTAAAAAATGGGCCAATTTATTCGGAATGACTGTAAGTAGTTTCGGGGATGTTATTCAAGGAAAATCCAGAAGTACCGATATAGGTAATTTAGGTCTAAGAAACTACTACCAATCAAGACAAAATAATATAGATGTAGTTGTTAAAAATAATGACCCTTCTGTACAAATTGGATCGGCCTATGCTCAATTAGATATTCTGAATAAATTTATTTTTAAACAAAAAGAATATGTCCTGCATACCTTTAATCTTCAAATCAGCAGAACAGGAGATGTACCTCGCTATGACAGACTTTCAGAGTTGAAAAATGACACGCCAGTATTTAGCGTTTGGAACTATGGTCCAGAAATTAGAAATATGATAGCCTATCAGCTTGAAAATACGCTAAAAAGGAATATGGCCGACCGATTTAAAATTGGTGCTTCTATTCAACTAATTGAAGAAAGCAGGATTACTAGAAGTTTTAATGATGTCAATCTCAACGCACGAAAAGAGAATGTACAGGTTTATAGCATCAATACAGATTTCTTTAAACAAATTAAAAAACATGAAATCCGATATGGTGCTGAATTCAATTATAACCGAGTTTTATCTACCGCTGAGGCTACAAATATTATAACCAATGCAAAAAAAGCCATTAGTACCCGTTATCCTGATGGTGGTTCTGACGTGTTTTATTCTGGTTTATATATTAGCCATAGTTATGAGCTAAATCCTAAATTAATTTTAAGTGAAGGACTTCGATTTAATTCCGTTCGATTACAATCAAAATTCTTCAATAAATCATTTTATTCTTTCTTGCCAAATGAAACAAATCAAAATAATTCAGCAATAACAGGCTCCATTGGTTTGGTTTATTTTGTAAAGCCCCATTCTAGATTTTATATCAATAGCTCTACTGGATTTAGGGCGCCCAATGTTGATGATCTTAATAAAATTTTCGACTCCAGATCAGGTAAACAATTAATCATTCCTAATGAAAAATTAAATCCAGAAAAATCATGGACGAGTGAATTGGGATACCAATTGAATTGGCAGCAAAAATTACAGATTGGATTCAATGTTTATTATACCTTATTGAATCAGGCCATTATTTTAAGCCAAACAAAAGTAAACAATAACGATAGTTTACTTTACGATGGTAAATTAACAAAAGTATATTCCTTTACAAACGCCCAAAGAGCCTCTATTTACGGATATGGTTTTCAGTTAGTTTATAAATTAATAAACAAAATTAAAGTAGATGCCAGTTACCAATATACCTATGGTAGAATTTTAGCTGATAGTATCATGCCTCTAGATCATATACCACCAGTTTATGGTCGATTTGGAATTTGTTTTGAAGAAAAGCGTTTTCAAATTCAATCATGGATTCTATTTAACGGTAAAAAAGAATTAAAAGATTATTTCCTCAATGGAGAAGACAATATCCAATATGCCAATCCAAATGG
>JBMLPO010000102.1:0-22989 GCA_049242065.1 Bacteroidia bacterium | reverse complement strand
TATCAACTTTAGTATCATTAAGGAATTAATACTCAAGTTTAGCTTCAAAGCGGTCAATGTAATTTAGGAATTGACTATTACACGGTGGCCAAAAGCAAATAACCTTCTCAAAAAACTATCTCCCACTTTATACTAAATCAAAATCATTCAACAATGAAACTACCATCATTACCAAATATCTGCCCTGTAGGGGCATCTACCGGTAACCCATAAACTACAAGTATGACTCTCGCCCTGTAAGGGCGAAATACTCATGGATAAATGCTTCTATCAATTGCTCTTGTCTGATTGGTGAGTCAATTTTGAAACCTAGTTTAAAAGCGTTCAAGGTATAATAGTCTTTTACAATTTTGCCAGAAGCTAGGAGCCAGAAGCTAGGAGCCAGAAGCCAGAAGCCAGAAGCCAGCAGCCATCCAGCTTCCTACGAGCTTTCTTCCGTAAAATAAATTTTATAGAATTTTCTTCCGTCAGCATCCACTCCCCTTTCGATTAAACTTTTATCGCCATGGATGTAGATGTGGAAGTTTTTGTCGAGTTTGAGGATGCTTTTGAAAACTTTTGATTGCTTTTTTACAGCCACTGATGATATTTCAAATTCAGTAAATGCATCTAATTCCTTACTTTCTCTGTATGCATCGTCAAAGGTTCTGAATGAGGTAATGAGTCCTTGGTCTTGCAATACCTCTTCCTCAAATTCTTCTTTGACAAACTTTTCTTTCTTCTTGAAGAAATCAACCGAACGATTTAACAAATCAATCTGATCTGCTTTTGTTACTTCAAATTCTTTATCTAGTTGATTAGAAACATAATCTTTTGTAAGTGTAAGAAACTCTTTCGTGAAATGGTATTCATCTTTTTTAGGCTGCACCATTAAAAAATCATCTCTCCAATAGCGTGCTTCGCCAGAGCGATTCGACTTATCCAATATCAAAATTTTGAATCCTGATTCTTCCTCTAAATCAACAATTAAACAACCCTTATCTAATTTTTCTGGTGTAATACCTTCATCATAGTTTAGGGTAAAACCACCTTTAACTTCGGAGGTTTTGATGAAGGATTGTTTCTGTTCTGATTTAAATAAGCCAATACCTTGTACAGCTCGACCTTCAAAAATGATTTCTGAAAATCGGGCCACAAAAAAATCACCTGCTTTGATTTGTGGATGTACCGATTTTTCGAACAAATGTTGTGCAAGATGGATACTTGTTAAGTGAAATGAACTTTGCTCATAGAATATTTCTTTCGCAAATTTATAAACCGGATTCAGGCTTAAATCACCATTAGAAAAATGAAACTGATACCATTCAGAAACATTAAATGAGCCCAGAAAAAATTTATGTAACAGGACCTTTAATTCGGGGTCATCTAAATCGACTTCGGTTTTTGACAATTCCAAAGTATCTCCATTGTTTTGGTTTCCTACTCTGTGCAGCGAAACATTTTCGAGGTAACAATTCGACAAATCAACCATAGCACGCAAAATACTAAGAATGCAATAGGAAGAAGTGAAAGCAATGAAAAAGTATTGAACCAGTTTTAAACAAAAAAACGCCGTGGTAATCAGCCACGGCGCTAAACCAAGGCAGGGCCATCACTCCCTGCATTTGAACCCCATCCTGGAGAGCATCTAAATTCCGAAACCTGAAGTTTCTATGGAATAAGTAGATCTTGTCTCTACCGGATTAACTTCATAGGAAAAGGCTTTCACTAAATCTTTGTTGGTAATAATCCCTACAAGAACATCATTTTCCATAACTGGTAAGGCTTGAAACCTACCTTTATCTAGACATTCGAGGGCTTCTTCCAAACTTGCATCGGCAGAAATAAAAATTGGATCTGGGGTCATCAATTCTTCCATTTTAAATTCTGCATCCAACATTTCAAGATTGAGCGTATTGCCGGCTCCTAATTTTTCGTGCATATAATTCAGCGCATCATTTACACTAATTATACCCAATAATTTATTTTCTTCCACTATAGGAAGATGTGCTATTTTAAACTTACAAAAAAAATCTAGAACCTGAGAGAACTTGTTGTTAACATTACCCACTACAAGTTCCATCGTCATTATATGTTTAACTCTGATATCTTTTTTCATGGCCTTATCAATTAACTATTCAAATGTATGAACGATAAGGAATTGAAATAATGATACAGGTCATTAGAAAACCTGAGATTTGTTTCTTAATTACTCTTATTCATTCAAATTCAGGATTGCTTATTATTTAAATTGGCCATCAAACAACTTGATTTTACATCAAAGATTAATTCCCATCTGGACTATTTTTCCATTCAAACAAACTTGAATTCATTCAATCAAATTTCAAATAAAATAGCATTCATAACCAGCGGCTGCCTAGCAGCTTTTTTTATTCCTTGTAATTTCTACTTCCTTAAAAATTAACATTCAAGTATTGCCGAAAAAGTGTAAATTAGTTTTTCTAAAGCCTTTTAAATGAAACATATCTACCTAAGCATAATACCTCAAATACCTTTTAAACATAAGGCTTTTGGCTTTGTGATTATCATTAAACAAAATTTTAAACCCTTAAAACATACAATATGAAACAACCAATCTTCCTATTTTTATTGCTGATGTTGATTTTTTCATGCAGGAAAAGCTATGACTGCAACATGAAAGATGAAATTACTTATGAAAACATCCCCGACAGTAATATTAGCCAGATTCCTTACAAAGGAAATGAACTATTAAGTTTTGTAAATGAAACTGGAGATACCGCTTTGTTTAAATGCACTGGGTATAATAACTACTATGATGAATCATATTATTGGAATGGAAATCCAGATTGCCAGTGGAAAAGCATCACCAAAACTCAACAAATTGATTTTACTTTTATTGATACTGCGAATGTGAATAGGAGTTTTAGGGTGAATTATAGCCTAGATAGAATAAGTAAAAAATTTGCAACAGTTAATTTTCACATGCCAAAAAACGAATTACTTTATGGTCAATTTTTTTCATATTTCTATCGATTAGATAGAATTGATACAATTAATACCTTAAATGGTAAAACTATAATTGGATCATATATTGATTTAGATAAAAAATGGTTCTATAGCAGGGAAATTGGCTTTGCTCAATTTACTGACCAATTTGAAAATAAATGGGTAATATTAAGATAAGAACACTTATGAAAAAACTAATTTTATTCATATCAATTTTTATTTCATTTTATAGTGGATTATGGGCACAATGTCAAAACAAAGTAAGTTCTGATGCGCCAGGTGAACGTGTTAATAATAGATTGAGACCTGGAAATGCTCGTTACGGAAACCCTTATACTATGTTTAAAATGGATTCAAAAGATTTCGATTATACATCTGCTTTAAATCAAATTAGAATAAATATAAAAAACGGTGCTCCAAAGTCAGAAAATACTCCTTTCCAAAACGACTATGCAAACCTGTACCATCAGCTATTTGTAGCTGCAACAGACTTTAATGAACCTGCTGTGTGTCCGCATTTACAAGAAAATGAAGATTGCACTCATCCACAATGGGTAAAAAACAATGCCATAATTTATTTAGTAGGATTGAAGTACCAAGTAAATAGTAATAATATTGGTGAATTTGTTGAAATGAATGATAGTATAAGAAATTATTACGCAGAAAGAGCTTATACTGGTTTAAAAAACCTAAACCCTAAAATTGAATCTTGTTGGAGTGGAGCTGGAGAAGGCTGTGATTTTTTAAGAAATAAAGCGCCTCAATTAGTTCAATATTTACAGGCTTATGATTTATTAAAAACTGGAGGAAAAATAGCCCATTACGCAGACGACAATAGTTCGGATGATTGTAATCCAAGAAATAAATTAAGACAATTTGCTTCGAATATGTATAAGTTTTCAGATGCTATAATAAATTCCTCAAATGGTTGGAAGAAAAATAGTGGAATAATTTGTGCAAGTGCAATAGGAATGGCTGCAATTGTTTTAAATGATGCAGGTTCAACAAAGAGGAGTTTTAAACCTAAAAATTGGTTCAATAGAGCCAATGGTATTCCGGGTGGTGAAGATAATATTCTAATGTTAATAGGTTGGGGTGAAGATGGCATAGAAGATAATTTTTTTATTGGAGACCATGGTCCATTCGCTGAAGACGTTCCACAATCAAGTCCTGATGGCAAAAGTGGCTATGCAGAAGGTCCTGATTATTTCCATTATACATGTAGGGTATTCTTGCCATATTTAAGAGCCTTAGATAACTATTTGCCCGACGACAATTTAAATAATTTCCTTAAACAGGAAAGGTATAAAAATATACTTTTATGGAGTGATTAAATAGTTAACCAAGATGGCTCTTTTCCAACTTATGACAATAGCAGTTTGGGGAAAGCAAGTTTTCTTCAAATTTTAGGAGAAGATATTTTTCATAATACAGGAATTGGGTATATTCCAAAAGAACCAATTGATTTAAGAGGTGATTATATTTTTGCTTTTGGCGCAAATGTAAAACCGAATCAAAATAAAAAAGATTACGTAAATTCAAATTCTGGGAATATTCTAATGCAAGGAAGCACTGATGAAAATCAATATTCTTTTCACATGTTAGCAGAAAAAGATTTTGCAATTGATAAAGCCTCACATTTTTTAGACAAAACTCATGATGATGATGATTTAGGTAGTTTTATGATTTATGCTGGAACCAAAAATACCAAGATGTTTCCACTTGGAATAGATCCCCCATATTTAGGATGGTCGGATGTAGAATCAACCAATAAATATTGGATGCACAATACAATAGAAATTGATAATGGCAAACCTGAAGAAGAAAGAGTTTACAAATATCCAAAACCAGTTAATATCATTTTAAGAGGTAATGAAAACAAAGAATTTACATTAAGTTATGATTTTTCCGATAAACAAAACAACTTAAGAAGTGATGTAATTAAGAGAAATACTTTTGAAATAAATCAAGGCAATAGCATTTATTATATGATAGCAGATTATATAGATGCTACAAATGTTGATGGGCCGACACAAGGTATAAGATTGAATTTTAATGGGAATGGCAGAAACGCTAGGGATTCAGTTTTTGGCACTAGTAGCCTTAATTTGGGGAGTATTCATATTTCAGATTCTAGTTTTAGAATTCAAGATAATTTAAACTATTGGTTTGCTCCATGTCTTTCAAATCCAAATGGTATAGGATGGCAAATTTCTTCTCATCATGCAGCTTTAGCAGGAAGATATCAAAACACAAGCCCATTAACCTTTATTCAATCAGCAGATATTAAAGAAGGTACTAGAGCAAATGGAATAACAGATAAAAATTACCTTACTAGAATTGGATTCTATCAACCCAATAAGCCAAAAACCATTTTTCAATCGGTTTATTTTCCTCAAAAATGTGGAGAGGAATTGCCCAAGGTATATAAATTAGATTCTTTCGAAAACAAATTGGTAACCATTGTTGAGTTCAAAAATCAGGTAGATACCCTTGAGATTTTCTCCAATGGCAAAAACAAAATGGGTTATGTTACAGATACCGTCACTCATTTTCATTTATCTAAATGGACAGGTGCAGAAGCTGATTCTGTTGTGAATCCTTTTCGAAGAAATAATGAAGTAAATAAAAAACTTTATTTCAATGCACAAAAGCTTTTTGTAGAAAAACATTCTTTGGCCTTTTTAGATAAAAGAGTTGGATTTTGTCCACCCACTTATGCCAATTTTAGAAACTATTTTGCCAATGATATTTCTTATTTGATTTATGGAAATGATACACTGTTTTATTCAGACAAACTCATTGATGCCGATTTTGCTTTAACAGGTCGTCATTCCTATCATTTTAAAATAACACCTAAAGTGAGTACTTCATTAAGCGATTCCATCAAAATAAAATTACCTGATGTGGCGCGTGGCACTGATATGGTGGCAATTATTGATATTACAGCAGATACTTTAAAAGGTCGATATGATTCACTGAGTAATTTTATTTACTTGGTCTTACCTCAACAAGCCACTGGTTTTAGCATCATGCAAAAAGACCTTTGTGCCGATTGTTATTTTCCACCTGTAGGCACCAATTTCGATACATTTTTTGTTGCCAATGATGGTTTGAAACATATTTTAGGTAATAGCAAAAAAATCACGGCAAACAATGGACAAGTAAAGATCACCAATTCAACCCAAATAGAAATGTGTCCCGGTGTTATTTTGCATAATCAAGATTCAATTATAGTTGAAGGTCCTCCGCAATCTGAACCCATGAATATTCCTTCTTGTAGTGGCGTTGATAACCTCAAGAAATACAGTAAAAACAGTATGTTGGTGGTTTCGCCTTATGCTGCTTTGGTTTTAGATGCCAATAGTAAAACCTATATTAAAAATGGTGCTGGTTTATACATCAAACAAAATGGAAGTCTGGTAGTAAAAAGTGGTGCTTTACTCGAAATTGGTGATAGTGGCACAGCTGGTTATGGTGAATTTTATGCAGAAGCGGGAGCTTTTGTTTATATAGAACCGGGTGCTATTATTCGCTACCGCAGGGCAATAGCAGATACCATTGATAGAAATTACATGATTTTTGGAATGAACAGTGGTGGTGTAATTGCAGGACTTCCTTATCAAATTGATTCTGTTTTAAAAGCAGATTCAATTATTCCATCTTACAATACTGCATTAGCTATTTGTGATTTAGATTCTTTAAATCCAATTGGAAATAGGCAATGGGGTTATACCAATTTTGGAAAACCCGAAGCCAAATTTTTCACCCGTAGTTTAAACCTATGTGAAGGCGAGCCATTTCATATCAGTCTAAAAAGAATGTTAAATGATGCTACATTAAAAATAAAAGTTTGCAAAATGGATAGCATCTTGGTTCCAGATGGATATGGATCACATGTTTGGAAATACCGTTGTTTACAAGATTCATTGGTTTTAGATTCTGTTCCTCCTGACCCAACTTGTTTATTGCCAAGAATTAGTCCAGAAGAATGGACTTGGTATTTTCCAGCCAATACTTTACACCGAGTTCAAATTACAGTAACAAATGAATGTGGTAAAATGCATGATACTACTGTTTTGGTAAGGGTATTGGATTCAGCACAAATTAGTTTATCTGCACCAACAATAGCCTGCGAAGGAATAGGAACGGTGAAAGTAATTCCAAGTCTTAATCAGAGTGGAAGTATAAAGTATGTATTTGAAGTAAGTGAGGTATTAGACAGCAGCAATGTAGAGCAAATGTTAAATAATCCGGCTCAAGAATATTCCTACCAACAAACCGGAATTTTACCTGATACATTTAGCTTTCCGGGAATGTATTTTAAAGGAGGAAGGAAATACCTCATTTCATTTTCATACATCAGTAATTGTGGGGTTGTAACTGCAGAAAAAGAAGTGAATATTCCTACAGGAGCCTTCATAGAATTAGAGCGTCCAACGGTTTATGCCAATCCTATTAATGGAGCAACCAGTGTACAAATGAGAGGTTTTACAACACTAGCTGATAGCTTTGTTTGGAATCCAACAACTTATTTAAATCGTTCTGATACTTTGGTAGTGGTTTCAAGTCCTGAAGACCAGATTTATTATACCCTCACGGCTTATCATAACAATTGTATGGCAACAGATACCGCTTGGATTAAATACAACAGAATAGCCAATGCTGGTGAAGCAGATACTATTTGTTACAGTTTTGATGGTGTTCGTTTAGGAAATGCATATGATTGTTCTTAGGATTTCTAAATTATAAAGGAGGCAATTCATTCAAAGATATTTTTTACGAATACACACAAAATGATTCTAATTTCTTTCGAAACTTTTCTGTGTTTATGAAACAAGATGAGTTTATTTCCACCATAGAGAATTGTGCACCCACTTTTTACTCGAATTTTAAAACCTTGTTTTGGAGAGATAGCCTTATCAATCAAACTTGGTTTAAAGATTATTGGATGAGTTTGCTTGTATTTGATGACCCTAAATATTATCAATTGGATACTTTTACCAATCGAATTTTGGAGAGTGCGAGTTTAACAGACAATATCAATAGCCTCGATGATTGGTCATCTATTTCAACTTGTGTCTATGATATTTTTAAGGGTTATTATAATTTCCAAAATTCAAATGAAATCAATGTGAGTTCAACATGGACTAAGGTTGTAGATAATGATAGTATGGTAATGGATGAATGGAATAATCGGGTTTTGACTTATGATTATCCAACAAAAAATACGCTTTATATAAACAATGTAATTACACCATCTTATGCCGAAATAGATGAAGTAAACATATTAGTAGATACAGCCATTCAGGTATATTTTACACCTATGTTCCAATCAGACAGTAGTGTGTTTTTTGAGAGCATGCTTACACCCAATCAAGGTAATCCCATCTATGCCTGGAATTTTGGAGATGGCACATCAATCAGTCATGAAGCAAATCCATTTCATACATTTCCTGCCTTCGATACCAGCTTTAGGGTATGTTTAACGGTTTTTAATTTATGTGGCACTTATACATTTTGCGATACTGTTTATATTGATAGTTTACATTGGGGTGGTAGTATTGAAAAACTCAAACAAAACAAGGCAACAAAAGAATCCAACAATTTTAAATCACTCCAATTAGAAGCTTTGGTATATCCCAACCCAACAGAATCGAATGCAACATTTATTTACCAATCTGAAGAAGAAAATTTTGATGGGAAATTGCTCATAACAGACATGGGAGGCCGTAAAATCTGGGAAACCGATTTAACACAAAAATCGGTAAGCATCAAAATACCAAGTCAGCATTGGCAAGATGGATTATATTTCTTTCAACTTCAAACATCATCAGGCACTAAAACCGGGAAGTTTGTAGTTAGGAATTAGAAGCAAAAGCCGCCTTCAATTGTTATGAGGGCGGCTTTTAATAAAATATAAAGGATTCAGTTTATGCTGATGCCATTGAGTTTTTGAAACGTTTTCTATCGTTTTCGTTCAAGTGAATTTTTCTTAAACGTAATGATTGTGGTGTGATTTCAACCAACTCATCATCTTGAATATATTCCATACATTCTTCTAATGAGAAATTAATTTTTGGTGTCATTCTAGCTTTTTCATCAGAACCTGAAGCACGCATATTGGTTAATTTCTTTTCTTTGGTAACGTTTACTACCAAATCATCTTGGCGATTGGTTTCACCAATGATTTGACCCATGTAAATGTTCTCACCAGCTTCAATAAAGAAACTACCTCTATCTTGTAATTTATCAATTGAATAAGCAATAGCTTTACCCTGCTCACCTGAAATCATTACACCTGCACCTCTATTAGGGATTGGTCCTCTCCAAGGCTCAAACGCTTTGAAACGATGCGCCATGATAGCTTCTCCAGCAGTTGCTGTCAATAAGTTATTTCTTAATCCAATGATACCACGTGAAGGAATTTCAAATTCTAAATGAATCAAATCTCCTTTAGGCTCCATTACCAACATGTCTCCTTTACGTTGACTCACATACTCAATTACTTTTCCTGAGTATTCTTCCGGCACATTTACTGTTAAAATTTCAATTGGCTCACATTTTTGTCCGTTGATTTCTTTTAAAATTACTTGTGGTTGCCCAACTTGTAATTCATAACCTTCACGTCTCATGGTTTCAATCAAGATAGACAAGTGAAGAATACCACGACCAAATACCAAATATGAATCGGCAGAATCTGTTTCTTCAACACGTAAAGCCAAATTCTTTTCTAATTCTTTGAATAAACGATCACGCAAGTGACGTGATGTAACAAATTTACCTTCTTTACCAAAGAATGGTGAATTGTTAATCATGAACATCATGTTCATAGTAGGTTCATCAATTTTAATTGGAATTAAACCTTCTGGATTTTCAAAATCGGCAATGGTATCACCAATTTCAAATCCATCAATTCCCATCACAGCACAAATATCTCCGGCAGCTACTTCTTCAACTTTCTTTTTACCTAAACCTTCAAAAGTATATAATTCTTTGATTCGTGATTTTTGAATAGAACCATCTCTTTTTACAATGCTCACAGGTTGGTTTACTTTGATACTTCCTCTTAGAATTCTACCAATTGCAATACGACCTGTAAATGTAGAAAAGTCTAAAGAGGTAATTTGCATTTGTAAAGAACCTTCTTTAACAACAGGAGCTGGAATTTCTGAAATGATATCATCTAATAAGGCTGTGAAATCTGTGGTAGGATTTTTCCAATCTCTACCCATCCAACCTTGTTTTGAACTTCCGTACATGGTATGGAAATCTAATTGGTCTTCAGTTGCCTCCAAATTAAAAAACAAATCAAATACTGCATCATGAACTTCATCAGGTCTGCAATTAGGTTTGTCTACTTTGTTAATTACTACAATAGGTTTTTTACCCAAAGCCAAAGCCTTTTGTAATACAAAACGTGTTTGTGGCATTGGACCTTCAAACGCATCAACCAATAGCAATACACCATCGGCCATGTTTAAAACCCTTTCTACTTCCCCTCCAAAGTCACTGTGCCCTGGAGTATCAATGATGTTGATTTTGGTACCTTTGTAATTAACAGAGATGTTCTTCGCCAAAATTGTAATTCCTCTTTCACGCTCTAAATCGTTATTATCGAGGATTAAGTCGCCCTTTTCCTGGTTTTCACGAAAAAGTTGAGTTTGGTGAATGATTTTGTCGACTAAGGTTGTTTTTCCATGGTCAACGTGTGCAATAATGGCAATATTTCTTATGTTCTGCATGATTTTTTAAAAAGCCTGCAAATGTAAGACATTTCATGTTAAGAAACTGCAAAACCTTGATTATTTGCTAAATATTATCTAAAAACGCCCTAAAAAAGCCATTTTAACGGGCTTAAAACAGGAATTTTAAGAAAAATATCTCTGAAAAATCTTAGTTTTGTGAGATTCAATGAAAAAAATAATTTCCATATTGATGCTTATTTTGATTTTAGGGACTTCTAGTCACCTAAAAGCTAGTTTGCATTTTTGTGGTGATGTTTTAACTCAATTTGGCTGGGGTGACCACGAAACCGAACCTTGTGAATGTGCCGATATGAGTTCGATGGATTGTTGTGAAGATGTAATAATTAAAACTCATCATCCTGAACCTGCTTTATTAAGTTCAGCTCAATTCAAGCATTTCGTTAAGGAACTTATGGTCATAACCATTCATCCTAGCATTGAAACTTCGCTTGGATTCAAACAATCTAATCAATCGTTTTTTCAACACCAGTTCTTCCGACAAAAAACGGAAAACAGCCTTTCGTTTTTATCAGTTTTTAGAATTTAGAAGTAGTGAGGCTCCCTCTGGGGCTTTTTCGTATTCACTATTCAAGGCAATCTGCCTTCTTTTATTATTCAAAAATTTTAAAAACATATCATGAAAAAACTAATCGTTTCTATATTTTCCTTATTGTCTTTTTTTGTATCTCAAGCACAATCAACTGCCATGGATTTTTCTCGCAATGATTGTGATGGAAATCCAGTTCACCTTTATTCATTATTAGATTCAGGTTATACTGTTGTATTAGAATATGTGATGCTTCCCAATTGCCAGCCATGCATTACAGCAGGTAAAGGACTTAGCTCTATAGTGGAACCATTCAAAACTTCTCATCCTGGTAAAGTAAAAATTCTTCAAATTGCCTATTCCAATTCTTATACATGCGAAACCATTCAAGCATGGAAAGCCAATAATGGATTTACTCATCAAGTGCTAATAAAAGGCGCAGAAGAAGTAGATTATTATGGAGGAATGGGAATGCCAACTATTGTAGTAGTTGGACCAAAAGATCGTTCAGTCTATTACAAGAAACAAGGTTATAACCTTTCTGAAAATGCCAAAATCACAACTGCAATCAATAACTCATTGGCAGGTTTAACTGGATTGGAAACTTACAGAGAAAATTTGGCAAAAATATTCCCGAACCCTGCCACAAAGCAAATTCAAATTGAAAGTAAATTTGAATTGAATCAAGCTATTATCTACAATCAAACTGGTCAAGAAATCAGCACTCAGCAACTGATTGGAAAATCTGCAGGATTAGATGTTTCAGCATTAGACAAAGGATTTTTCTTTGTAAAATTGATGTACTCAAACGGGAACTTTAGCATTCACAGAATCATCAAAGATTAATTGTATGAAAAAGTTTTTGTTGACCGCAAGCATTTATATGCTTGTAGTGATTGCCTGCACCAAAAAGGAAAGCAGCAATCTTAATACAGAGGTATATCAACCTACAGCTCTTGCTATTTCTTATCCAGCTTGGGTTGATGTTTATTTAAGCAAAATGCCTATACCTGCAGATAACCCAACTACAGTGGAAGGTGTAGCATTAGGAAGGAAGTTATTTTATGATACCAAACTAAGTGATAACCTCACACAAAGTTGTGCCAGTTGTCACCAACAAAATCATGCATTTACAGATTCAGCTGCTTTTAGTATAGGGACCAATGGAGCAAAAGGAGGAAGAAATGCGATGCAAATTATCAACTTAGCTTGGTCTAAATATTTGTTTTGGGATGGACGAAGAATCAACTTAGAAGGACAAGCACATGACCCAGTTACCAATCCGATTGAAATGAGAAACACTTGGCCAACTGTTGTAAATAGATTGCAAAATGATGCAGAATACCCGAACCTGTTTTTTAAAGCCTTTGGCACTAAAAACATCGATTCAAATTTGGTGGTAAAGGCCATTGCTCAATTCGAAAGAACCCTCATATCTTTTAATAGCAAATTCGACAAATTCTATTTTGAAGGAGATACCACTGTTTTTAATGATTCAGAAAAAAGAGGTTTAACTTTATTCTTTGGTAAAGCCGATTGCAACCATTGTCATTCTGATGTTTTATTAAGTGATGATGCTTTGCGTAACAATGGATTGGATTTAACTTTTAAAGATAAAGGAAGAGGAGAAGTAACTAAGAACGCAAGTGATGATGGCAAATTCAAAGTTCCTACTTTAAGAAATATAGAAGTGACAGGACCTTATATGCACGATAGCCGCTTTAAAACACTTGAAGAAGTAGTAAATCATTACAATGAAGGTGTGGTGAAGAACTCCCCTAATATTGATGAGAACATGGAAATTATCAACAAAGGTTTGAACTTAAATCAGCAAGAAAAAGCAGACTTAGTTGCCTTTATGAAAACATTAACAGACCATGAATTTTTAAACAACTCAAAATTGAGTAAACCATAAACAAAATGAAAAAAATATTATTCCTTATCCTGATACTTTCAGGAATACAAATCAATGCCCATACAGGCATCATTAAAACAAGCATCAAAGTGTTTGGTAATTGTACATCTTGCAAAGAAAGAATTGAAGAAGCCTTAGATGCTCCTGGAATAAAATCGGCAGAATGGAACATTGATACCAAAGAGCTAAAACTGGTTTACAATTCCGATAAAATCAGTATAGACCAAATTCATCAAATGATTGCAAAAGCTGGTCACGATACTGAAAAAGTAAAAGCACCAGATAGTATTTATAGCAAACTTCCTGAGTGTTGTCTATTCAGGGAAAATCCAAATACACATCATGACTAAATACTCCTTGCTATTCCTTTTTGTTTTTGGTTTGATAATTTCATTACAAGCACAAGAACAACAAATCATCAAAGGAATTGTATCGGAAACAGACAACAAGGGAAACATCAAACCCATTGAAGCAGCTAGTGTATTTTGGTTGGGAACCCAATTAGGTACCAAAACGGATAGCAATGGTATTTTTTATTTAGCAGCAACTGATAAAACCAAAAGATTGGTGGTGAGTTATGTTGGCTATAAACCTGATACCATTTTCATTAGCAAGCAACAGTTTATCAAAGTAATTTTGATTAACAAAAATGAATTAGATGAATTCTCTGTTTCGTATGAAAGAAAAAGTTCTGAAGTAAGTTTCATAGACCCGTGGAAAACCACAGTAATGAACGACAAAGAACTTTTCAAATCAGCATGTTGTAATCTTTCCGAAAGTTTTGAAACCAATCCTTCTGTGGATGTATCATTTGCTGATGCCTTAACGGGCACCAAACAGATTCAAATGCTTGGATTGGCTAGTCAGTATACTTTGATGAGTCAAGAAATGATTCCTTCTACTAGAGGTATTGCAGCCAATATTGGAACTGCATATACACCTGGTTCTTGGTTAAACAATATTCAAATTACAAAAGGTCAAGGTTCAGTTGTAAATGGTTTTGAAAGTTTAGCAGGTCAAATCAATACAGAACTACATGGCACGGAATCTCACGATCCATTATTTTACAATGCCTATGTAGGAGCTGGTGGAAGATTAGAAAACAATTTGGTTTACACTGACAAAGTCAATCCAAGATTTTCACATACCATTTTATTACATGCCAATAGCACTGTTTTGGAACGTGACCATAATTCAGACGGATTCATGGACAACCCTAAAGGATACCAATACAATATGATGTATCGCTTCAGGTATCAAGTGTATAAAGGATTGAATTTATTAGGAGGACTTCGTTTTGTGCAAGACAGCAGAACTGGTGGTCAGTTAGATTATTCAAGAAATGCCGATACCAGCAATGGTAAAAAATATGGAATTGAATTGGATTCTAGAAGATTAGAAGCTTGGTTAAAACTGGGTTATATTTTTCCTAATAAAGTATATAAAAGTATTGGATTACAATTGAGTGGAGTGAAGCAAAAAAATGATGCTTTGTTCGGTAATCAATTGTATGATGGAAGCCAAAATACTGTATATGCCAATTTAATTTATCAAAGTATCTTGGGGAATAGCAATCATAAATTTAGAACAGGTGCCAGCCTGCAATATGATGTTCATGCAGAAAGCTTGAAGAAATTTAATGATGAACTTCCAATTGTATACAACAGAAAAGAGCAGGTTAGTGGAAGCTTTTTTGAATATACCTATTCACATCTAGCTATTTTTACTTTGGTTGCAGGCCTTCGTGCTGATTACAATTCCATATTTGGTGGATTTATCACACCACGTCTTCATTTGAGGTATGCACCTTGGGCAACTACTGTTATAAGAGCCTCTATGGGAAGAGGTCAAAGAACGCCATCATTACTTGGCGAAAACTTGAGTTTATTGGCTAGTTCCAGGAGATTTTATTTCCCAAAGGACAATCTTATTTTTATTAGCCCTCCTACTCATTATGATTTAAACCGAGCCAATATACTGCCCGAAGTAGCATGGAATTATGGAATAAGTTTGAATCATGAATTTAAATTCAATTATAGGCCTGCTAGTATTGGTATAGACTATTTTTATACGCAATTCAGCAATCAATTAGTGGTTGATAGGTTTGCGGATTCTCGTTCTGTTTATTTTTATAATTTAAATGGTAACAGTTATTCTCATAGTACTCAAATTCAACTCGATTTACAAGTGGTTCGAAGATTTGATATCAGACTAGCATATCGTTTCTATGATGTAAAAACCCAATACACACAAGGATTATTAAATGCTCCCTTGTTATCTAAACACAGAGCTTTTAGTAATTTCTCTTATCAAACAAAAAATAAATGGAGTTTTGATTATACCTTTCAGTGGATTGGACAAAAACCATTGCCAGGTACCGCGAATAACCATCATGGAGAAACCTTTTCTAATTTCTCAGATGATTTCTTTTTGAGTAATATTCAAATAACTAAGAGCCTTTTCAACAAACAACTAGAGGTTTATGCAGGAATTGAAAATCTATTTAATTTTCAACAACACCATGCCATATTAAATGCAGATAAACCTTTTGATGAATACTTTGATGCCACACTAATTTGGGGACCTATTTTTGGAAGGATGCAATATGCTGGACTAAGATGGAAACCACAGTTTAAGAACAGTAAGAACTAATCTAGCATTTGTAAAGAATTGAATAAACAAAAAAAGGCCGACCCCAATCACGGAGTCGGCCTTTTCTAAACAAACGAATTGATTAATGACCCGCAGCGGCTTCTAATTCATCTACATTGATTCCTTGTTCCTTTAATACTTTCTTAGCTCTTAAAGCATAAAAAGCAATATAACCAAAGCACAACAAAGTGATGATATAAGAACCATGAATTCCAATTGAAGGCATATCTGCCAATTTACCTTGAGTTGGTGGAATAATTGCACCACCTAAAATCATCATAATTAAAAACGCAGAACCCTGACTGGTATACTTACCTAAACCAGAAACCGCTAGACTAAAGATACTAGGCCACATGATACTGCAAGCCAATCCACCACTAATAAATGCAAATAAAGCAATATTTCCTGTGGTCATTAATCCAATTACCATGGCTACTAAACCTAATATTCCAAAGATAAAAAGTGATTTTGCTGGTTTTTCTTGAGCAAGAAAAAAACCACCTACCAAGATGGCAACGCAAATCGCATATACATATAGATTACTGATATCATTACCTCTAAGTTGATTCACAAACAATATCACACCAAAAGCAATAAAAGGAACAACAACTGTGAGTATTTTCTTCATTTGTTTAGAAAGGTTAAATGCACTGATTGCACCAGTCCATCTACCAATCATTAAACTACCCCAATACAGTGAAATATAACTAGAGATTTTAGACTCTTCCAATCCCAAGAAACTTGGTTCTCTTAATAAAGCACCCATATTACTTTGAATGGTAACTTCCACTCCAACATAAGCAAAAATGGCAATCATACCTAAATACAATTGAGGATATTTTAATGCACCAGCTGCATTCTCAAATGGCTCTTTATTGGTGATATCAGGCAATTTAGAAACACCAAAAAAGATAGCAACACCAACGAAGACAGCTGCAAGAATTAAATACAAATTATTGATGGAATGAATAGAAGCATCAGAAGGATTGCTAAGTGAACCAAATAATACATAACTCACAATGAGTGGACCCAGTGTAGTACCCAATGAATTCACACCACCCGCAAAGTTTAATCGATGTGAAGCAGTTTCAACTGAACCCAAAGCAGCAACGAAAGGTTGCGCAGCAGTTTGTTGCAAACTGAAACCAATTGCAATTAAAAAGAATGAAAGTAAAATACTGATAAACGAACCTGCATTAACCGAAGGAATGATGGCAAGAGCACCAGCAACTGAAATCAATAATCCTACAATAATTCCTTTTTTGTAACCTAGTTTGTTGAGGATATCAACTTTGGAAACAACAGATAACAAAAACAAAATAATGGAGCCAATGAAATAACCTCCATAAAAGGTCAAATCAATTAATTGACTTTGAAACTGTGAAAGCGAAAAATGGCTTTTACAAAATGGAATAAAAATTCCGTTTGATGCGGCAACGAAGCCCCAAAAAAAGAATACAACTGCTAAAGTATACAGTTGGGTTTGTTGTTTGGCAGTACTCATTTATTATACTAATTTTTTAGTAAGTAAAAGCATTCCGATTTAAAATCCAAAGACTTTGCCTTACTCCAAATGATGAAATTATTAAATTGACATTTCTCATAGATTGAATAAAATAAATTTCGGACCTTAGAGCTAGGAAAAATTCTTTCCTTTTAAATCATACTTTCTAAACCAAATTAAACCCTCCAATTATGATTAACAGAATTTTAGTACCAACCGACTTCTCAGCAGCCGCGGGCAATTCGCTAGATTATGCTATTGGTTTCGCAAAAAAAACCAATGCCGAAATTTTGGTTTTACATATCAATCAGGTTGCTTTGGTTGATGCCAGTATGCCGGCAGAAACTTATCAAATGTTTGTGAAAGAAATTGACGATTTCACGAATGAACAGTTTTCCACAATCGAGAAAAAGTTAGTTCAGCATAGTGTAAAATCTACACTATTGAGCAGATATGGTTTTGTTGCAGATGAAATTTGCGAGATCGCACTACAGGAAAACATTGATTTGATTGTAATGGGTACCACTGGAGCAAGTGGTATTTCTGAAGTATTGATTGGAAGTAATTCAGCTTCGGTTGTAGCCAAAACCAAAGTACCTGTTTTGGTTATTCCTCCTACCACCACTTATAAAGAATTAGAGAAAATTGTTTACGCAACCGACTATAATGAGCCAGAATTTTCATCCTTTTTAAGGTTGGTATATTATGCAGAATTATTTGATTGTCCATTGGACATCATCCATGTAAAATCAGACAACGACAAGTACTTTAATGCAGAAAACAATTTCTTTAAAAAGAATAAAGACAAAATCTCTTACCCTAAAATCCAATACATCAATCTTGAAAAAGGCGATATCATTCAAAGTATTAATCTTTATATAGATGAACGTCATGCCGATTTGTTGGTTATGGCTAAACACAATAGGAACTTTTTTGACAGGTTATTCCATAGAAGCCTTAGCAAAAAAATGGCCTTTCATACTCATATTCCATTATTGATTTTGGTAAAAGAGAATTGAGTTTTTAGGATAAAAGTCAATCCGATTGAGGCAATAAAAAAAGGGAAATCTGTATGATACAAATTTCCCTTTTTTATTTTTTTGATTTAGAACACTTAAAGCTAATTCATTTATCCATTCATGGATGCTAGGAATTCTTCATTCGAGCGAGTACCTCTCATATTCTTCAGCACCAAGTCCATTGCTTCTTCTGGATTCATATCGGCCAAATGATTACGTAATACCCAAATACGTTGTAGGGTAGTTTTATCTAATAATAAATCTTCTCTTCTTGTACTTGAAGCAACGATATCAATAGCAGGGAAAATCCTTCTATTAGCCAATTTACGGTCTAGTTGCAATTCCATATTACCAGTACCTTTGAATTCTTCAAAAATAACCTCATCCATTTTAGAACCGGTTTCTGTTAATGCAGTAGCAATAATTGTTAAAGAACCACCATGTTCAATTTTTCTCGCTGCGCCAAAGAATCTTTTTGGTTTGTGAAGTGCATTGGCATCAACACCACCTGATAAAATTTTACCTGAAGCAGGTTGAACAGTATTAAATGCACGAGCCATACGAGTGATAGAATCTAATAAGATCACTACATCATGACCACATTCCACCAAACGCTTAGATTTCTCTAAAACGATATTAGCCAATTTCACATGTTTGTCTGCAGGCTCGTCAAAAGTAGAAGCAACCACTTCCGCTCTCACACTTCTTTGCATATCGGTAACCTCCTCTGGTCTTTCATCAATCAATAAAATGATTAAATAAACTTCAGGATGGTTTTTAGCAATAGCATTGGCAATGTCTTTTAATAAAATGGTCTTACCTGTTTTTGGTTGAGCCACAATTAAACCTCTTTGACCTTTACCTATTGGCGCAATTAAATCAATAATTCTTGTTGAATGACTACTTGAATTATCCGCTATTCTCAACTTTTCATCTGGGAACAATGGAGTAAGGTGTTCAAATGCCACACGGTCTCTAACCTCTGCTGGAATTCTACCATTGATGGATTCAATTTTCACCAAAGCAAAATATTTTTCACCTTCTTTAGGAGGACGAATGGTACCCTTAACAGTATCTCCAGTTTTTAAACCGAACAACTTAACTTGTGATGGAGATACATACACATCATCTGGAGATGGCATATAGTTGTAGTCGGACGACCTCAAGAAACCATAACCTTCTTGAATCATTTCAAGAACACCTTCACTACTAACAATACTATCTAACTCTACATATTGTGGAGTTCGATCTTGTTGAGGACGTTCATATCTGTTATCAGGGCGGTTATCATTGCGCTCAGGTCTATTGTCTTGACGATGTTCATGACGTTGATCTGGTCGATTATCTTGACGATTATCAGGACGATTGTCATGACGAATTTCAGGACGATTATCTGGAGCCTTTTCTGTTTTGTCGGATTGAACATCCTGACTTGGCGAATCGGAATTAGGTTGAACAGGTCTTTGCTGACGATTTTGATTTCTATCGTTTCTCCAGCGATCTCTTCTGTTTTGTTGAGGGTTTTCAGCATCCTTAGGTTTATCGGATTCTGCTGGAGCCTCTGTTTTGGCAACAATAGGTTCCTCAATAACTAAAGGTTGAATGGCAGGAATTTCTTGTTGTTCAACATGAACCACTTCAGGACTTACAACTTCCTCATCCGTTTTCTTTGCCTTAACGGTCTTAGGTCTACCTCTTCTTTTCTTTGAGGTATCTTCTGTTTCTTCTTCCAAGTTAATATAGGTTTATTTGGTAAATCTATTTTGAAAAATCAAGTTCAACACGAGAAGGTAAAGGTGATAAGACCATACTTTTCAAATTCTTCGGGGCAAAAGAAAATTCATTCAGGTGAATGAGTTTGAAATAAAAGTAATGGACTAGATTGTTCAACCAGGTTTTGAAGATTCAATAAATGAATCGAATGACCTCAGTGAAGAATTGATTTTGATGATGCAATACTAACTAATATTTTTATAAATGCAACAAATTTGAAAAAAAGCCTCAAACTAGCTCGGATTCAGTGCCTTTTTGTACACCTCTAGACACCTATTTCTTGCGAATTCATGGTTTACAATTGGTTTGATATATTGACCCTTACTTAATTCTGGCACCCACTTTTTTATATACAAAGCATTTTTATCAAACTTATCGGTTTGAAGGGCAGGATTAAACACCCTGAAATAAGGCGCAGCATCAGTTCCGCAGCCCGCTGCCCATTGCCAACCACCATTATTTGAACTCAATTCAAAATCAAGTAATTTTTCAGCAAACCAAGCCTCTCCCCATCTCCAATCAATGAGTAAGTGTTTGGTTAAAAAACTAGCAACAATCATTCTTACTCGGTTATGCATAAATCCAGTATTTGCCAGTTCTCTCATGCCAGCATCTACAATAGGATAGCCGGTTTCTCCACGTTTCCATTTTTCAAATTCTTGCTCATTGTTGCGCCATTCAATTAAAGCATAATTGGTTTTAAATGGACCCTCCACAACATAGGGGAAATGCCAAAGAATTTGCATATAAAAATCACGCCAGATTAACTCGTTTAGATACACCTCGCTCAAGGCCATTGCTTTCCTCGCTTTTTCTCTGATGCTAATGGTGCCAAAACGAAAGTGAATACCCAATTTAGAAGTCCCATTGATAGCTGGAAAATCTCTATTCTTCCCATAGTCACTAATGATTTTTGAAGCCACACTTTTTGAAGGAAAAGTGAGTTCTGTTGCTTCAAAACCTAGCGTTTCTAATGTTGGAAAATCAGAAATATCTGTTGTTCTAAAAAAATGATGATGCAAGTCTTCTGATGGATAGGATTTCAAATAATATTCGTTGAGTTTAGCCTTCCACTTTTTTGAATAAGGAGTGAAAACGGTATAGGGTTTACCATCATCCTTTACCACCTCTGATTTTTCAAAGATGCATTGATCTTTATATGATTTAACGATAACTCCTTTTGATTGAAAAAACGATTGAACCCATTCATCTCTTTTGATGGCATAAGGTTCATAATCGTGATTGAATCTAATTGAGTTAATTGTGAAAGTATCATTGAGCTCTTTCCATATCTCGGAGGGCTTTCCATACTTCACCAATAAATCAGAGCCTAATTTATTCAGCGCTAATTTTAACTCATAAACAGCTTGATGAATAAAATGCAAACGAGCATCTTTTTTATCATGAAGTTTACTCAGGATATCTGTATCAAAAATAAATAAAGGAACAACAGGCAGGCCTGATTTTAAAGCATAAAACAGACCTGCATTGTCATCTAATCTTAAATCTCTTCTAAACCAAAAAAAATTGACAGCTAAACTCATATGAAGAATGAAACCGCCTTCACCTGATTTGGTTTTGGATGTGGTACAATTTATTTCGATAGGCTAAAAATTATTCTTTTCAGGATACCAAAAACCATATTTAATTGCAAATGCGATGAAACTATTTCTTTTATTTTTAATTCTAATTTTATTGGCAAGTGCTCTACAACGGTATTCAACTGTTGCCTCTTCCTTAAAAAATGTTTGAGCCAATTCCTTATTGGTTTTGCCTTCACAAATTCCTAGTAATAGTCGTAAATCCTCTCTCGACAATTGACTGTGATCATAATCACCTTCAGAGCCTCTTCCCAATGCAATTAATACTTCTTCATCCAAAGAATTAATTAAGTTTTTTGACAATACCGCCAAAACACCCAAACTGTAAAATGCTGCCTGAATACTATGTTTAACAAAAGAAGAAAATACAATTACCGGCAATTGCGGGTAACAGCTTTTTAATTTGTCGGCAACCTCAAAACCATTATCTCCGGGTAGATCAAGATCCAAAATGACCAAATCAATTTCACCCATTGATTTAAAATTGGCAAAAAACTCTTTACCAATTGAACAGTTCGCAACAACCTTAAAGGTGCCGGAACGTTCCAAACGATTCTGGATGAGGTATCTCCAGAATTCGTTGTCTTCAATTACTGCTACTTTTAACATTGAATTAATTATTTGTTAACCCAATATAAAAAAGAATAAACCCAAGTCAATATTTATGAAAAAATTTATGGACTACCCCAAAATACCTAAGGAAATCAAGGCTTTAGGCCGAATTATCATTTGACAATTCAAGTTTTATTAACAATAAAATGTCCCTGATTTTTGGCAGAAAATAATGATAAAATTACTAATGAAAAATTATTGAAACAAATTGATTTTTTATTGAAAATAGGTTTTAATAATTTGAATTCAGGTTTTAAATCTGAGTCATTTTTCACTTTAGCAAATTTTCAATTGCTGATTTTGCATCTGGGTATTGAAATTTAAAACCACTAGACAATATTTTATTGGCACTGATATGTTGATTTGCCAATAACATAGGCCCCATCTCCCCCATTATTAAATTTAACAAGAAAGCAGGAACTCCTGGTAAAATTTGAGGCCTATTTAAAGCCTTTGCTGTTAATTGAACCAATTTTTTATTGGATTCAGGTTGAGGAGCAACAGCATTATAAGCACCCGATAGTTGTTTATTCTCCATAGCGAATAAAAACATGTGGCATAAATCATCAATATGAATCCAAGGATTTATCATTGAACCATCTCCAAAATAGCTAGCAAATCCAAATTTAGCAGGACTTGCAATTGCTTTTA